>CAZMYK010000324.1:0-5221 GCA_964570435.1 uncultured Saprospiraceae bacterium
ATGTTTCTGTATAGTCATTGCGATTCGGTTCTCTATTGGCTATGGCGTAGGAAATATAGAGCTTGGAATCATTATTAAGGAGGTAGGAAAGTCCCAACTTAGGGTTAAAAAAGCTCAAATTATCACTCTGGTCTACTAATTGGAGGTTGTCGTTGAAGCCCTGGAACTTATAGTTGACGAACCTATATTGAAGGTCAATGTAGCTAACAAATCTATTAAGAAACCTGTATGACCATTTACCATAGACATTAAAATCCACTTTATTCCCTGTGTTGTTATAATATTCAATAGGACTCGGATTCAATAAAGTATCCAAGGCCTCCACAGAAACATCTTGAGATGAATGCCATCTTACTTGTCCGAAGTGCCCACCTAAATATTGGTTCGCTGCAAGTCCAAAAATTACATTGTGCTTCTCCTCAAGATCCTTATAATTTAGCTCGGCAATCCCTCCATAAAAGTGGTTATCCAGCCACCTTCTAATGACGACGTCTTGAGTTTGTTCGCTATCGCTTATCATGTATTTATCAATATCCTCACCACCCTTGTAGTTCTCGAAGAAGCCAAGTCCCCGTGTATAGTGTCCCGTCAGATTGATATTGACGTTCTCATTCACTGCCCGATTGTAGTGCAATTGAATATGGTTTTGGTTGTAGTCATCTACTTCGTCCTTGTAAGGATCTCCCGGTTTTTCAGTCCCAGCTGTATTGAACCTCCTGTCACTTTCTAAGAACTGCTGTGGAAGCCCATTCCAGGCCTGGTAGGTCACTTCACTTCCCGAAAAAATATTCAGGTTAAGGGAGGAATTTTCAGTTACATAGTTAAAGGTACCAGCAAATGAACTTAGATTAGAACTCGCACGATCGACATAACCTTCGGAAGCAATTCTGGAATACCTAATATCGAAGCCAAACTTATTATTGAGCAGGCCTGTTCCCGCTGACACACTAAGTTTACCTGTATTAAAAGAACCATAAGACGAAGCCGCGTTAAGGTAGGGCTTTAACCTGATTTTATTGGTATTGAGATTAATCGAGGCTCCGAAGGCCGAAGTACCGTTGGTAGATGGCCCTACCCCCCTTTGAATCTGAATATCCTCTGTTGAACTTGCAAAGTCTGGTAGGTCAACCCAGAATACCAATTGCGATTCTGAATCATTCAAGGGTACACCGTTGATAGTGACATTGATCCTAGATGGGTCGGAACCTCTAATTCTCATACCAGTATAGCCCACTCCTGCTCCAGCATCCGATGTAACCACCAAGGAAGGTGTGTACCTCAAAAGATAGGGTACATCTTGCCCCATATTCAACCTTTCCACATCTTCCTTCTGCACATTCTTGTGGGAAAAAGGCATATTCTTCTGTACGAAGGTGCCATTGATTTCGATCTCGTCTAGTCCAAAAATGGAACCACCTAACTCGAATGACATTTCCATGTCCGAGATTACTTCTATTAACTCCGACTGCGGTTCAAAGCCCAAGTAAGTAACCTTTATTATGTATTCTCCTTCGGGAATATCTTGCATCAGATAGCTTCCATCTTCTTCCGTGAGCACACCGTAAGATGTTCCCTCTAGAAAGACAACAGAAGAAACAAGTTTCTCGCCATCCTCATTTGTCACGAAACCAGAAATAGAATATTGACTGAGACAAATTTGACTACTTAATAAGCACAAAAGAAGTATCTTCTTCATACGATATATTATAGGTATTTATACAACGAGGATATCCTGAGTCGAGCTCACGCATTTCCCTTACCAGAATTACCTGGTCAGGTTCAGTGGGTATAATCTCAGCCAGGACAGGCACCCCAAATGTTATTTCGGCACAAATGTAACAATAAAAAAACGTAAGTGAAATTTAAAAGCTGCTTTCTATCATTGAAATTGCTTCGCGTTCACGGTACTTTTCTGGGCCCTCAACTATCTTATAGTCCAAATTATAAAACTCCAAATTTTCCTTAAATATGTTGAAAAGTTCTTGCCGGTCGCCTGGGTTTTCGCGCATCTCATCATCTTCCCATGGCATATCTGGTGTACAAAGTAAATAATGTCTCATTTTATATTTAGAAATCACTGAATCTACCCATTCATCAGACCTGCCATACTTATACTCAAGCCAGATCTTAATGGTCAGTAAGTCTGTATCGCATATAATGATCGAGCGGTCTTCAAGGCTAGCCAATCTCTCCCGTTCATGCTGCCCTTCGGCTATTCGTATCACATCTTCAAAACTGTAAGATTTGCCAATTTCAGATAGGTATTCACGTGCATATTCATGTACATATTCTACCTTGTAATATTGAGCAAGATCATTTGCAAGTGTGGTTTTCCCAGAAGATTCAGGGCCCGTAAGAATGATTTTCTTCAACTTGTCCGAATTGATACTTCAATATAATAAAATAGAACTTAACTATGTTTGTAATTCCATTGAATTACATTTACATTCGAAGATATGCACGATATAGAACCATATTATAAGTGGAGGGACCAGTACATAGCGTCGGAAGATAAGCGGTCTCCTTTTTATGGCAGAGACTATAGCGAGTTTACATTTTCAAACAAGATCTATAATTACTTCATCCATCCTCAGTGGGATGAATTTGGCTCGAAGACCATCTACATGAAGATTCTCTATGTTGACTACAGTCAAGGCTTCTGTCATATAGAATTAATTGGTGAATGGAACGACTGCCTTCACAATGACATCATGTACATTAAGAGAGAAATAGTTGACCATTTATATGAAAATGGTATTAGGAAATTCACCTTGTTCTGTGATAATGTGCTCAACTTCCACGGTTCTGACAATAGTTATTATGAAGAATGGCTAGATGATATTGCAGAAGACCGAGGGTGGATCTGTTTCGTCAACACCCAAGAGCATGTTGAACGAGAAATGGAAGCTTCAGAGCTTCAATACTACGTCAATTTTGGAAGTGTCTGGAGTGATATTCAATGGCATGGCAAGAAACCAGAAACCGTTCAGCTGCTTGTAGAAGGCTTGATGCTTCGCGGTGCCAAAAGTCTTTCTTACTAATGCATTATTCTGCCTTCATCAATATCATTGGCAAGCCAAATGTAGGTAAGTCTACGTTAATGAATGCTCTTGTAGGAGAACGAATGTCTATCATCACCCATAAGCCACAGACGACAAGGCACCGAATTATGGGAATTCTAAGCGGTGAGGATTTTCAAATGGTTTTTTCTGACACCCCTGGAATTATCTACGATACCAATTACAAGATGCAAGAGATCATGAACAACTACGCTTTTTCCACTAGGGAAGATGCTGATATCATGCTCTATGTAACGACTCCAGCTGAGAAAAATGATGATGAAGAATCAATTATTAGTTTCCTAAAGGCTGTCACCGTTCCTAAGTTTCTTATTGTCAATAAAATTGATGCACACTCGGTTGAGGAAGTAGCGCTACGGATTCAAAAGTGGAGTAAGTTGGTCGAATTTGATGAGTACTTTACTGTTTCTGCTCTACACAAGAAGAACATTGACTTACTTTTCCGCGAACTGAAATCTTGCCTGCCTGAGGGACCAGCCTATTTTCCAAAGGACCAGCTGTCGGATAAGTCTGAAAGATTCTTTGTCAGTGAAATTATCCGCGAACAAATCCTGCAAATCTACAAACAAGAAATCCCCTACTCTACTGAGGTTGTTGTGACCGAGTTCAAAAATGGCAGCAAACGAGATGGGACAGCAATTGTAAGAATACGCGCTGAAATCTTTGTCTCCCGAGACACACAGAAACCAATAATTCTTGGTAAAAGGGGTAGCCTAATCAAGAGACTAGGCGTTGAATCGAGAAAGTCGATACAGAAGTTCTTAGAAAAGCAGGTACACCTAGAATTATTTGTAAAAGTTAAGAAAGACTGGAGAGATGATGATCGACAATTAAAGCATTTCGGATATGGGCAATAGTCTTACTTGTCTTAGCCGACATGCGAAAGGTTGCACACCCTAGCCGAGCCTTCTATTCACTGAAATTCTATTTAATCTTCGACCGTGCTTCCCCACCAATTATTTCCAGGATCGTAATTAGTACTAAGAAAATGCCTCCTTTGCATTTCGAGGCGTAAAAGTAAAACCTCCTCCTTTTCCTTGCGCATCTTCACTGCTAAATCTGTATCAAAAAGGGAATCTAGCACTGGCTTTCTGGCATCGACTGAATCTAGGTAGCTCATGAGTTCATTATCTAAGGAGCTTGCTAAAACTTTGAGCTGAAGCGCTACATCATTTTGTTCACTTGGATCAGTTTCAAGGTCATAGAGTTCATACTCACTAGCCTCATAGTAGTGGATAAGCTTCCATTTGCCTTTTCTAATGATAGAGGAGGGTTCACCACCTTGATTTCCGTAGTGAGGATAGTGCCAGAATAAGGTGCGCTCTGGCAAACTTTGACCCAACAGTGCTGGTTCAAGATTAATCCCATCAAATTGTCCCCCTTTGACTGAAGCACCTCCAGCTAGGGACGTCAACGTGGGATATACATCAGCCCCAGTGACGGGTCCATGGTAATTTTTTTGAGTCTTCATCCATGGGACCTTAATTATAAAGGGTTCACGGATTCCACCTTCCCACTGATAACCCTTACCTCCTCTGAAAGGTAAATTAGAGGTTGAGAAGGCGTCCCCAGATGCCACTCCACCATTGTCCGACGTAAATACGACAACCGTATTTTCAGCAAGGCCCAAACTATCAAGTCCATCTAAGACAAGTCCTATTGCCTCATCCATTTGCTCCACTAGTCCAGCGTAAACGGGATTGTCCTGTTGGGTTCTGATAGGTAGGACTCTTTCCATTTCATATCCAGATTCTGCTATGCCGAGTGAATCGGCCTTGTTTCTATACTTGCGCCATTTCACCTCACTTGTCTGTATTGGACCATGCACTGCGTAAAAAGAGAGGAAGGCAAAAAACGGCGGTTCTGATGAAGCCATGAAGCTCACCGTTTCTTTGCTCAAACGGTTCGAAAGGTTTTCACCTTTTTTCTGATTAGGTAGATAGGGATTCTCCCAAGGAGAGAAAAAGCCACCCCTTGGCGATCCAACCTCCCATCCACCTACGTTGATATCGAAACCATGGTCGGTAGGCAGAGATCCTTCACCTCCAAGATGCCATTTCCCTGCGAAAAATGTGGCGTAACCGAGATCTTGAAAAGCCTCAGCAAGGGTATGAGTGGAAGTATCTAGACTTACATTATAG
>CAZMYK010000325.1:0-5216 GCA_964570435.1 uncultured Saprospiraceae bacterium
CATTGCAGGAGGAGCAAAGAGAAGAAGCGCTATTTAACTTCGAAGATCAATTGCGCAAAGACTGGCACTACCTACCAGCTGCTTCCTATGGTCGACCAGGAATCAAGATGTCTTCGCTGGACGACTTACAAAGGTCATATGTACATGACCTACTCAACACAGTTCTTTCTAAGAAAGGTTATGCGAAAACGAAGGCCATCATTGACCTAGAAAATATATTAGCAAAGATTGAGGATAACTATCGTAGTCGTGATCCAGAGCAATATGCGATTGCAATCTTTGGCCTACCTAGCACTAAAGAACCGTGGGCGTGGAGCTTTAGTGGTCACCACATCTCTTATCATTTCACCTATGTAGAAGGAGAAGTAAGCACTACACCTAGATTCTTGGGGGCGAATCCTGGCAAGGTTATGAGTGGAAAGAATCAGGGACTTAGAGTGCTTGGCAGGGAAGAAGACCTGGGCTTCGAGCTCCTTCTTTCATTGTCAGAAGAACAGGCCCAAAAGGCAGTTATTGCGGGTGAGGCCTATTGGGAGATTTTGACGACCAATAAGATTAAAGTAGACCCCTTAGAAGAACGTGGTATTCGCCAATCGGAGCTAAGTGCTGAACAAAACGGAATCCTTCAGAGCCTACTTAATGAGTACCTATCAACCCTTAGTGAAGAACTTGCTATGAGCAGGAAGGCACGCTTGCCGGCGGAAGACCTATTGTTTGCATGGGCGGGCTCTAAGGAGCTAGGCCAGGCCCACTACTATCGTATCCAAGGGACTAGCTTTTTAATAGAATTCGACAATGCCCAGAATGGTGCTAACCATGTTCACACGGTGTGGAGGGAATTTGACGGAGACTTTGGCGAGGACCTAATTCTAGCACATAGGAATAAACACAAGCATTGAGAGGCTTGATACTCATATTGTTGATGTTGACGTTGATTCCTAGCATTATTGTTGGGCAGAAAAATCGATTGATTTCTCGGACAAGTAGCATTGAGAAAATTAGAATTGATTATCTAGATGTAAGTGTCAAAGCCTATAAGGTTAAAATTACTAGCACATTTAATCAGGACCTGGATAAGTTTTTCAGCGCTGAAATGAATCCCAAGAATACACTCAAAGTGACGAAACCCTTGGCCTACATTAAGTTGATACGAGGACAAGAGCATGAAGTCTGGGAAGAGGGATTTACCTATGAGATGAGAATCAAGTCGATGGGAATATTCCCTATCGGTGGCATCCATCATATATTTATTGAAGACTTAGATACTGCAGCTACGAGGATTCAAACCCGAGAGCACAACAACATAGCAAAAGTCTGGGACCACCTCCTATCATTTAAAGAAGTTGAGGAGGGGCAGACTGAATACACTGATGAAGTCATCCTATATGCGAGAAATTTGTCTTGGATATTTGCGCGCTACCTTCGATTATTTTATAAGATGAGACATAAGAAATGGAACAAACTCTTAAATACACTCTAATTTTTAGCCTCCTCCTTCTTTTTGAAGGTCTCTTTTCGCAAGAAAAGTACAACGTAGTTTGGCTAGTTGCCGAAGATCAATCTTCTCAATTTTTTCCAATGTACGGCGATGAAAGTATAACCCTACCAGCTCTAGAGGGCTTGGCATCTGAAAGTATCATATACGATAATGCCCATGCCACCGTTCCCGTATGTGCTCCTGCTAGGTCTTCCATTATATTGGGAATGTATCCGATTGCTATTGCGACGCATAATATGAGGACATACAACGCCTACAAGAAGGATAATGAACCCTCCATTGGTATTCCTTCCTACTCTCCTGTGATGGCAAAGGGGGTGATCGAGTTCCCAAAGTATTTAAGGGCCAAGGGCTACTATTGCACGAATAACGCCAAAGAAGACTACAATATGAAGATCACCGATGGCACGTGGGATGAGAGTTCAAGGGAGGCCCATTGGAGGAAGAAGGAAGAGGGGCAGCCCTTCTTTAGTATTTTTAACTTCAATGAGAGCCACGAATCGGGTATCTGGCGCTTCGGTGACAAGGAACTCTTTGTAGATCCCAAGGATGTCGAAGTACCTCCCTACTTCCCAGAGGATTCCGTGGTTAGACATGATCTAGCTGTTAATTACAGCAACTTGAAACGTATAGACGACAAGATTGGAGCGATTATACAACAGCTGAAGGACGATGGAGTATATGATAATACCTATATCTTCTTCTACGGTGACCATGGAGGCCCACTTCCTAGACATAAGCGGTCTCTGAGGGAAACTGGGCTGAAGGTGCCCTTGCTAGTCAAATTGCCTAAGGCCTTGAATCAAGGTTCTTCTAGAAATGAGGAGTTAGTTAGTTTCGTGGACTTAGGGCCTACTGTTCTGTCGATAGTTGGCATTGATAAGCCTGAAAATATGCACGGTCGTGCCTTCCTTGGAAGCAAGGTAGTTGAAGAAGAGCGAGACTACCTCTATGCCTCTTCAGACAGGTACGATGCGACCCTTGAACACAGTCGGGCAGTAAGGAGCCGACGTTATAAACTGATTAGAAATTACAGACCTGACCTTCCCTATGCTATTCCTGTTACTTATCGTGAGCAAATGCCCATGATGAAGCAACTTAGGAAGCTTTCTGAGTCTGGGAAATTAGAAGGAAGGGCTGCTCTATGGATGAGAAATAGTAAGGACTCTATTGAGTTTTTTGACTTAGTCAATGATCCCTTTGAGCTGAATAATTTGGCAAATAATCCTTACTATAGGTCGGAATTGGAACATCATTCTAGTGTCTTAGATTCATGGCAAGAGGAGCATAATGATCCTGGAATATATCCGGAGAAGGAGCTCATCATGCGGTGGGACAAAATAAGGGCTTCAATGGTGCTGTCAGCTCCAAGTGTGAAAAAGCAACATTCCAGCTTCTCAGCAAGGAATCATAACAGACTTGGAAATCTAGTTTACAAACTGCCAGGAGAGGCCGGATGGCGCCCCTACATGGAAGAGCTCATGCTACCTTCAGGAACAGATGTAAAGGTGGTTCATATTGGTCTGCAAGATTCTGATGTGCTCAAAGTAGAATAGGGACCCTTGTTTATTGGGCTTCCAGTAGTTTTTTGCGAAAGGAAAGTCTACTTTAAGATGTTAATTTCCAGCAACTTATTCTAAAAGTGTCTATATTAGGGAGTAATACTCTTAACCTAACACTATGCCATCTACCACAAAAACAATTTTGCTCTCAGTGAGCTATTTCCTGCTATTACTTTTGCTTTTGCCAACATTTTGCCAAGCCCAAGTGGGATGTATAGCAACAAGTTATAATGATGAAGACAATGACGGGGTGACAGATGGGTATAGTGAAACGGCATACATGTACAACGCAAACGGCGAGAGACTTAGATTGATGTACATGTCAGATCAACAGAATGATGGTATTTTTGATATCAGAAGGATAGATACATTCATATATGATGATGCAGATCGGATTAAAGTCAGCATCAGTAGGAATCAGCGAACTAGCGATGGGGTATTTGTGACTGCGCGGGAATCCACCTACAAGTACCTGCCTGACGGTGAGTCTTCAAATATTACAACCTTACTTGATTTTGATCTGGACGAAGACTTTGACTATGTCGTATTTGAAGAGCTAGAAATAGTGAATGGGGAAATTGTCAAGCGCCTTGTCCAGTTTGACTATGAGAATGACGGCGCAATAGATTATGAAGAACTTGCAGAATATGAATATGATGGATTCGGAAGTAGAATTGTAAAGCTATTTACCAAGGATACGGACTACAATGGAAGTATTGATTTTATACAGACTGCTTCGGAAGTGATTTCACCAGATCGACTAGAAGTCACCGAATTCTATGACAATGATGGTGATGGAATGGTGGATGACACAGCAAGGATTGAAAACTTGTACTATAATGGAATAGATACCCTCTATAGCTATGTACTAGACGAAGGAATGGACGGAACTATCGAACGGAGGGATACTACACGACAGTCATTGGATGAAAGTGACAATATCATCTTCATACAGCGTAAAACGACAAATGATGCAGGAACCAGGGTTGTCGATCAGGAGCAGACCTTTGATTCGGAGGGAAATATAACAAGTATTTCCTTTCGCAGAGACACAGACAATGATGGCAATTATGAGAGTGTTGATGTGGATTACCCTTGCCTTTTTAGAATACCTGGCATTGAGGTAAATATGCTTGATGGTGATGTTCTGGTAGATGATGCATTAATGGGAGTGAGTTTGCGCGCAGCAAATGGGAATCGATTTGATGTTAAAGGAGAAAGTGATGGAACAATTTCAATATCACCAGGGAATTCATCCCCTTACGACAGCAGGATAGAAGGTTCACATCTCTTCTTTGCAAAGGGCAACAAGATTTGGCTTCGAGGAGATGGAAGTACGCTTGTCTCACTTGCTGTTGACAATCAAGGTGCGATAATTACTGGGAACCAGGCCAGCTTAGCAAGCGAACATGTTAGTTTTGGAGAAGGAAATCTTTACATTTCAGGTGCAGCTGCTGGGATGATTTTCCAAAGTCCCGACAATGCCTGTTGGAAGGTCTATGTTGATGATTCTGGGAACTTAAGAACTCGGACCTTCACTTGTCCAGAATAGGCATTGAAAATCCCTTCTCATTATTGTTAGCAAAAATTTAAAAGCTTGTTAATTTGTCTTAATTTTCGGAATTTGGAATTCAAGACTACTAACTTGATACAAATTTTAAAGACCAATGAATACAAGAATCTATCTTTTTTTTGGACTTCTCATGATTGTCCTCAGTTCATGCAGTCCTAGGTTGACTCCTTTTACACAAAGGCTATACAAAGAAAATGGCTGGTCAGAAAGGGACCTGCAATCTATCCAATTCTACCTCTCCCAAGACATCGTTCTGACACGAGCAATGAGGGATGGAGAATCTGCCATAAAGGATGGGAAGGTTAAGGTTGTAGCTGGTCGAGAAATAGAGGAAGTTCGATTTCCTAAGGGGACTCCAGGTGTCTTGCTCAGAATTCCAAAGACCAACCGATTTGCAATAAGTTTTGAAGAAGGAGGGGATTCAAAGTTCCTCATGTTTGGGCCTAATCAGCGATATAGCGGTAAGTACATGATGCTTGCTGCAGACTGGGACAGAGACTTTGGGACGGTAAGTTACAATGACCGTGTCTATAAAACAAACAGTGAAAGCGCCTATTCTGCTCTCTTGATTGATCTAAAGGCG
>CAZMYK010000326.1:0-5208 GCA_964570435.1 uncultured Saprospiraceae bacterium
CGTGTTAATATCGTAAGCTCCTGCTGAAGTATTGTTCGTTTCGGCGGTGTACCATCCTAGAACAGATATTTCTGCTTGAGATCCAATGACCAATGCATTTTTAATCTTGTTTTTCTTATATACTGGGCGAGCGATGATACCACCATTGTCTATTTGACCAAGCTTGCCGTATAAGTCATTAACCACACCTCTATTTCTTATCGTCCCATAAATGTGTGGCTGTGTTGTGTTCGAAGTTAGATTCAACTGTCCTTCATTAACTATATTACTACTTGTTTCTAGTGTCAATTTCCCTTCTATGTTGAGTTTACCATAGTTTCTATTGGTGATGTTACCTTCTATGCTGACTACTCCATTGCTTCCTTCATTTCCAAAATTCCAGGTTCCATAATTAAGACATACTCCATCTTCAAAAACATTTGATTTCCCATCATAATTATCGCAAGAAACCTTACCGCTATAGTTGTTAACAAATGTTCCTTTATTAAATATTTCAACGCTACTAGAACTGCTTAAGTCTATGCTGATTTCACCTGAATTAAGTACCTCACTATACCTGCTAATATGCAGACCAATTTCATCAAATTGTCCGCTAATATTTAAAGTGCCAGATAGATAAATATTTGTATGACCTTCTGTTAAAAATCCCCAAGGAAGGCTTACATCTGAACTTATATTTAGCTCACCAGAGATATTTACATCTGTTGATTCTTCTACATAAAAGTAGTTGTTCACATTAATGATGCCTGTTGTTTCAAAATGTGTTTGAAAAATGTTGAACGATTCATTGGTACTAGCTATATCTATTAACCCATAATTATAAAAAAATCCTCTGGTCAATATACCAGTAGCTATGTTATCCATACCTATTCTCCCATAGTTAGTTAAGATAGCATGATCTCCCCGCATTGAAATACCCCTAAATTCGCTTCCATCCATATAGATGGTCCCATTATTTTCATTCGTTAGACTGCCATAGACCCTTATAAAATAGCTGCCAGTATAATCAACTGAACCTGATAGAATATCAATAAATGTGGTACTTCCCTGATTGATGAAAGTAGCATGGTCGTCTATGTCTAATGCATAACTATTCATGTTAGTATAGCCAACGGGTTGAAATAAAAGTGCTCCCGCCACCATTAAAGTCCCCCCATTCAAATCTATGTTTTCTACCTCCCCTACGCTTTCGACTCTAACTATACCAGAATTGATTACAACTTCATCTTCATAGGTAGGAACATGCCCTAGGTCCCAGTTAGAAGGATCGTTCCAAGTTCCATTTCCACCGATCCAAGTAAGTGTTGCTCCTTGCATGTGTGCTGAAAAACCAATAATTAATAGTAAAGTGCAGATATTTGATCTTTTCTTTATAGTGATTTTCTTTGACATTGCTTTTTTGTTTAATGAGTTGACGATACAAACTTCGTTAAACTAGCGATGATAAACTTCACACTTTAGGGTTAGAAGATCAATTTCTGTTTACATCTTCTTAAAGAATTAAGGCGGTAAGTATGAAGCTATGCTCGGAGACACCCAGAACGATAACACCTCAATAGCTATGAATTCATAATCCCTATGGCTTTAGGATTTTAACCAAGCCCTCTTCTTTGTCCTTTTAAAAAATGGTGAGCATCCGCCAGCTTTTCCTTTCCGTACTGCTAATGCTGGAAGGTGATATAGCTGAAGGAATGGTTAAAGTATTCTTTGGAGCTGGGATGACCTCCATTACTCCATTTTCAATGTTTGTATATCTGCAATTAGTTGATTGATAGCGGTCTGTTTGAGACCATTGTATATTCCTCTAATGTGCCTCCTCTTATCTATCAAAACAAAATTTTCAGTATGCAGAAATTCATTTAAGTTCTTTTCTAGACCTAGGTCTTCCTCTACAAAATAGTCCTTTCTTCCTAATTTGTATATATCGATTTTTTCACCAGTTACTAGATGCCACTTATGACTCAAGATGCCCTTCTTCTCGCCGTACTTCTTTAAAACTGAGACTGAGTCTCTATCTGGTGTGACCGAATGAGACATCAGCAAGACTTCGTCGTCCTCTAGGAAAGCTTCTTGCAAGTCCATCATGTTTGCTGTCATTTGCGGACAAATGCCTGGGCATGTAGTAAAGAAGAAATCTACCACATAGATTTTATCTTCAAAGCTTTTCTCTGTAACGATTTCCCCTTCTTGGTTGCTGAGTGTAAAAGGTGAGATACGATGGAAGGTATCTAGAATTTCGTCACTTAGGTCAATCCAGTGTGGAGTAAAAGTGGCCTCATTGTAGTAAGGAAGTATATCTACCCTACTTTGATTTTGTTCTGTGGCATCACAAGCAAGTAGGCAAATAATGGTGAAGCCAAGTATAATTCTACCTTTCATAGGCCATTTTTTCATCTTCAAGTCCGTAGCAAAGAGTTGCCTTCTTTAAGCCAAAAATTCTACCATTTTTAGCTTCATAATTAGCATATAGGGCACCATTTTTTCGATAAGCCTGCTGAATACCTTCTTCCTTACCCATATTGAGGTTTAATTTCTTGTGCAACTCTCCACTGGGGTACCATGTTCTTTGTTCTCCATGGGGTCTTCCTGAGCGATAATTTAAGTAAGAAATTAAGACATGACCTGTGTCAGATATCCATACTTTTTTTTCTCCGTCGAGTTTTCCATTGTGGTAGCTTGATGTTTGCCTGAGCTGGCCATTGGCATACCAAGAACTGTCTTGATTTTCTTTTCTCCCATTAAGTATTCCTGTCTTTTCTTTCAATGAACCGTTCTTATGAAAGCTGACAGCATACCCAGAATAGACTTCGTCATCTAAGGTCCAGGTAGAAGTTTTCTTTTCAAATTTCAATGTGGCCTTATCGAAAGTTCTATCATAGATCTCTCCAAAGACGATATCAGCGTTAGAATCTTCCTCCGGATTAGCAAGCTTCTCTTCCTTGCAACTAATGGCAAGTGCAAAAATTGATAGTAGTGCAAAAACGACATACCTCATTCGAAATTTTTACAAGAAAGCAAGTCTTAGAAATATCGAAAATTTCTAAGACCAGCCTTTTGATTAGAAAATCAATTATGCTCCTAAAAAATGGAATTCGGCGTACCTTGAAGGTCTCCACCGAATAACATTACATAGGTGCCGATGTAAAATTCATTAATGATATGGTAGTGGTATATCTCCTCGCCATCGCTATGTGGGGTGACGCCAAAGTGGCCTCCTGATTCATCCAAATCCGAAGGGTATGAACCATCCATTTCCTTCCTGCCATACAATAGAAATCCATCAGCCATAATACCTACAAGTTTCTCATCATCATACGACAATACTGTATTTTCGGGTACATCGGCGGCCTCTAAGTGATAGTGATAACCCGATGGCCCATTATGGGCACCTGCGTAGTCAAGACCTGTGGCTGTGGGTTCATCGAAGGGTCTATTGGGGCCTTCTTCATCATTAAAGATGGGTGGTCCTGTCACAGCAATTCCGATGGCCCCTAAGCCAGTCGCAGAACTTGATGTAGCCAACTGCGGATATAGAGGCAGCGTAACAGTATAGCTTCGCTCCCCAATAAATCCGGGAGTTGTGTGGTCACCTACCACTTGATCAATGTGTAAGGGGTGCGTATCCTGCCAGTATGGCGAGGTATGGTTGGGCAATCCATTTGACACCAATGTAACTTGGTCTCCATCAAATGAAATCATTACAGCCTCAGGATTGAACTCATCAAATGCGGATAAGGGAGTTCCAACTACGCCAGCATCATTTGGATCCGTATTATCGGAAACATAACCACTTGGTTGCTCACAGGATTCTTGGCTAACATTGGGATTTCCAAGTCCATCGCCGTTGGAATCTTCATACCATGTGCTTTCGATGCAAGATTCGTCTTGGCAAGATGTGGCTAAAAAAGCTGTCAGGAAAACGAATAGAACTAAAATACTTAGATACTTCATTGAATAATTGTTTAATTAATAAAAAAGGCCCATTTATATCGATTATTGTCTTCTTCCTATTAGCTGAATGTAGCTCTGGCTTGACCTAGTCACTGCGTACATTCTTATTCTTTCAAAATTTTAAAGCTTCTTGAGACACCATCAAGTGTAGCAAGCAAGAAATAAATCCCGCTAGGGTAGGACCCTATGTTTATTGTAGTCTCTGGTGAATTTACTTTTGAGGTATGTAGTCGTTGACCTGTTGAAGAAAAAATACTGATCCTATCATTCGTGGTAAATGTGTCATTGTCCAGTTTGACATATAATTCAGAGCTGCTAGGATTAGGATATACCGTGACCTGGTATTGCATATGAAGGTCACTAGTGTTACTGCTAATAGAATTGCTACAAGCGTTGGTGTAGGCTGTACTCAATTCAGTGCTTGAGCTAAGGATCGCTGTTGAGTCTTTACAAATACATCTGCCATCACTTTCGTTAAATGTAATTAGAGGAGCCTTGGTTTCAAAGGCTTTGACTGCACATTGCTCGAATGTCAAAGAGTCACTCACAGTTTGTGTCGAATGTGTCCAATTACTATACAAGGTATTACCTCCGCTCCAGAAGTTGAGGCCAGGAAGTTCATCGAAATCGCAAGGTTTGAAAAATAGTAAATAAAGTGACCCCGTGCCTCCTATTCCTACACCTCCACCAAAATTTACAGCGATTGTACCGTCCCCTCTCAAATCTCCAACAAAGGATATTGACCTTGAGAAACGTTCTTCTGATCCATCATCAAATTCAAGATTAAAGCCTCCCTCTAGTTCATCAATCTTGGTGTAGGTTTTTACCGTCTTATCAGCATTCAGAAAGAGGACATAGGCATCTCCTAAGCCTTGTTGGTTCGCACCACTTATCAGATCCATAACACCATCTCCATTAAGATCTCCAGCAGCACACATCGCATGTCCAAATTGCGCACCAGAGCTACCATTGGGATTCACATCCGTCACTAAGTTGTCATCGAAACCATTCAAGCCTTCGGTAATTTTCAACTTGGAAACCACATTGTAATTATTGGCATCTAGAGACAATATCCAAATGGCTCCTTTACCACCGTCTGACATAAAAGCACCTACGGCAAGTTCTTGGTTTCCGTCATTATCCAGATCTCCAAGCATCGCTACTTCTCTGCCACCAAACCTGTCGTTGTTCTCCAATCCTACACCAAAACCTCCAGAACTTGAGCCGATGGTAACAGAGCTACTAGCAACTACTTTA
>CAZMYK010000327.1:0-5206 GCA_964570435.1 uncultured Saprospiraceae bacterium
TCATCATACATCATGCGCACCTCAGCCTGGTTATCTGGCTCCAAGCCTTGACTGGGTGCCCATGTAACGAAATCAGAAACAGGTTCAGCATTGGCCCAAGCCTCTTCATCCATCCTACCATCAACGGTGATTTTAGTAGAAGTTCTAAGGCAATTGATTTTCTTGTCGTGCTTCTCTTGTGCAAAGAGAGTTGATAAACTGCATAGAATGACCAGTAGGATAGTGATACCCTTTCTCATAATATCTTTTTTTAGAAGTTCGGATTTTCGGCTTTTGCCGCTTTGTTAGAAGTTTATTTCTACAGCTAAGACTGGGCCTTTTCCGAAAAGTTGCAGATTATTTATAATTTCTTTAACAATTTGCAAAAAGATGTGAAAAAGCTTAAACTATTTTGACAAACTCCCAGTAAACAAGGACAGAAGCAAACTTACTTTAAAACTGACTTTCTAAGATAGACATTGCTGTAGGTCGCATCGAGCTTAATCGAACCAGTGCCACTGTTCAATTTTCCCTTAATATCTTGTCCAAATTCACAAGACTTCCCTTGCTCTCTGTATTCTGGATCAAAGTCAATGTCGGTAAAGACTTTGCCATATCCAGTAGTTAGACTTAGTGCGGCGTTAATGGATTCGGGGATAGAAAGATCTACACTGCTATAAGTGCTGCTTAGTTGCATCTCGGGGGAAGCAGGAACCTCAGAAAGGATGGCGTCAACAGAGCCATAGGTACTGTGTATTTTCATGCCCTTCCAGTAGTCCTGAACTTCTACGCCACCATAGGTGTTATCAATCTCAACATTCATATCTGAGGGGACCTTAATCGTGAAATCTGCATCAACATTAACACCGTAATTGATAGATTCTATGCCCTCACCTTTTTCAACTTTGTTTATACTATATCGGCCCTTCTTGAATATTTTTGTCCCATCTGTTTTAATAATTGTCATTCTTTGGTCCGCATCAGAAAAGTCGGCCTCTGAAATGATGCGAAATGTACTTCCGACTTTCTTGGCCTTGATGTCGAAATACTTGGAACCATCCTCATCATTAACCATGACACTGCCTTCAAGAACAATCTCTGAGCCGCTATGTTTTTCGATTTTCACATCGCCATGAAGAAACTCTATATAGACCTTTTTAAGGTTACCTGGGTCATAAGTTTCTGAGATGTTTGACTGTGCTGCTAATAGACACGGCAGTGCCAGAGCAAAAAAGATTGCTTTTACAATTTTCATTTTTGTTATTTTAGAAGTTTAACTTAGTCTAAGTAAGTTTAGACCTTTAGATATAAGTATATTTTGGGTTTTCAGGCGTCTTGTCGTATTATTTTTTTCTTAAGTAAATGTTTTCATAGTTTGACTTGATCACCACATCGACACCTCCGCTATTGATGCTGCCTTTAATCTTCTTGTCGGATAATTCCCTAAGTCCTCCAGATTGTTCCACTTGGATATCAAAATCAGTATAGATCTGCCCATATGGAGTTCGAAGGCTAATGTTGGCTTTCGAACTTGAAGGCATAGCTGTGTCCACAAATCCGTAGACTGAGTTCAAGGAAATGGAGCTGTTTTGAGAAATCGCATTGAACTTCGCTTCGATGTCACCATATACCGTCTTGACAGACATAGGCCCAGTAACATTTTCAAGTTCTATGTTTGTATAGTTAGTCGACACGACGATTTCTTGGTCCACGTTATGGACTATTAGTTGATGGGAATCATAAGTGGAGTGAGAAAAATCGACACCCATACTCTTAGGAATTTTGATAGTGTAACCCTCATTGTCATCGCACATGCAGCCGCCAATTTGCGTCACCTTTAGATCTTGCCCATCTTTCACAACTGATAGTCCGATGTCTGTGTTGTCTTCTAATCCAAGAGAGTTAATGGCCTTTAGCCCTTTCGCACGGTCGGATTCTTTCTTATCCTTCCTTCCCTTCACAGAGATGATGACTTCAGAGCCTTCATAAGCTTCAATCTTGGCATCGTCTACATCGGAAAGAACTAGTTTCCCACCACTGTGAGACACCTTGTAATCTTGTGCTCCTGCTAATAGGGCGACAAAGAGAATAAGACTTGTAAATAAATATTTCATTGTTATTTTTTTTAAATTTTTTCAATTCTAATTAAGCCTAAGTGGGCTTCATCTTTAATAAATTTTGCAACATTTTCAGCAGTGGTGAGCTCCTGTAAGGGGTCAATAGCTTTTTCAACTTTCTCGTCAGAAAGCGTATTAATTAGTGCGATAAGTACAAATGGATCCTTTTCTGATGACAGCTGACTTACGAAGGCCGTTCTAACAAGGTCAGAGCTGGCATGTTCTGTCAATGCCTCAGCAGCAGCAAGTCTTACATTGGGGCTTACATCATTCTTCAGCGTCTTGATTAAGGTATGTAGAACCTCATCCTCTGGACTAGAAATCTGGTGGCTTACTTGCACCGCTTCGATTCGACCAGTTACTGATTCTGAATTCATATTTTGCTTCATTTCTGAAACAAGTGCCGAAGTTTGATTTTCTATAAACGATCTTTGTGTCCAATTCTGACCCACCAATATTCCGATTACGAGCACAGCAGCTACTGCCGCAACATTTCTCCATCTTCTAAAACTTAGCACCTTACCTTCAGAAGATAGCTTGCTAGTCTCGCTTTCTAACAATTGATCGAACTGAGATTTCAGGCCCTGAGAAGGTTTTTCCAATTTCACCTTGTCCATGCCTTCAAATACAGCCTTGTAATCTTCCACTACTATCTTCAGCTGATCATCTACCGAAATCTTCTGTTCGAAGTCGATTTTCTCGTCGAAAGACATCTCGTTACTTAGATAGTCTATTATTTTTTCTTCGTTAGTCATCTACTCTTATTTTAAAAAAAACGTTCTTCAAATTTTTCATCGTTCTATGCACCTTGGCCTTTATCGCTCCTTCACTACACTCAAAAACTTGTGCTACTTCAGCGTACTTCATTTTTTCAAATCTTGTCATCCATATAATTTGCTGCTCATCCTTGCTAAGCTGTGCCATAGCTAACTTAAGCCTTTCTGAATGTAGGCTTTCTATGGTTTCAGTTTCATCTGGGACTTCCGCCATCCTAAGCACAGCCTCGTTACCTGGTAAGTCAAAGCGTTTCTTTCGATATAGGTCCATATGCACGTTGCGGGCTATGGTGTATATCCAAGAGGTGAAATTTCTCTTTTCAGTGTACTTCAAACGGTACTTAATGATCCGTTCAAACACATTCTGAGTAAGGTCTTCACTCTGGCTTCTATCCCTCGTCTGTTGAAAGAAAAAGTTGTACAATCGCACATTATATCTTTCGAAAAGCGTGGAAATACAATGAAGTTCTCCAGCCTTCGCTCTTTGCATTAATTCTTCGTCGGTATCGCTCAAAAGGTTTTTCTTTCTTTCGTCTGTAATGTATACTCATGCACTAGAAAAAAGTTACGATGAAAGTTAATAATTCTTTCTATTTTAATACAAAGGAATAAAAAACCAAGCTGTTATGAAGATTAAACCAATCATCAATGCACACACCCATATCTTCTCAGCTGGAGATGTTCCACCCTTCATCGCACGTTGTTTCGTGCCTTTTCCTTTGTACATTCTGACGTATTTTCCCTTGGTTTTCGGGATTTTTAGGGCTTCAAGGAGGTTCTACAAGCCCAAGAAGAAGCTTATCGCACTTCACAAAAGGCTGATAGGTGGCCTAAAATCTAACACTATCAGCTACTTTCTTTTCTTGCTTTTTCTGTTTTGGGTGGCCTTTAACGCAGTCTATTTTATTGCTGACTATGCCAAAGCGATACCCAACCACAAAGATGCGAGAGGAATAATTCGCTCGCTTTCTGAATATTATGTAATCTATCCAGATATCCCAGCGATTGTGAAATGGTCCTTTATTATCGTAGGATTGATTTCGACGAAGTGGCTAAGACAATTGATCGTCAAGCTTAGCAAAGCCGTAATCAAACCCCTTTCCTACCTTCCGAATAGCAAGTCACTAGAATTCGGGAAGAGGTACATGAAGATTGCCAAGATTGCCAACTACCAGAAGCAGGCGACTGCTTATAACAAACTCTATAAGATGTATCCTCCGGGTTCGAAGTTCGTCGTATTGACAATGGACATGACCTACATGAATCTGACCCCACCAAGGGACTTCTATGAACAGCTAGATGAAATTTCAGGGATGATGGATACAGACAATGATAATTACAAAAACATCATTCCCTTCCTCTTTGTAGATCCTAGACGTATCGAAGATGATGCCGATTTTTTTAAATGGCACTTGGAGGATGGTGATGTCTTGCTTGATGAGTGTAAGCTTAAGAGGTACCTAGAGGATGGTCATTTTAGGGGCATCAAGATATATCCTGCGCTAGGATACCATGCCTTCGACGAGCTCCTACTTCCACTTTGGAAGTACTGTGTCCAGCAAGAAATTCCGATCACAAGCCATTGCACGGTGGGCACAGTCTTTTATAGAAGACGGATGAAAAGCAAGTGGTTTACTCATCCAGTTTTCAAGATGGATAGTGGCCAGCACTTGCAAATACCTGCGCGAAAGAATATAGAACTGCAGAAAAATTTCACCAATCCACTCAACTACCTTGTCCTGCTAGAACCTGAATTCCTTAAGGTACATCTGGCAAATTGTAGACCTGAAACGCAGGCTATTTTTGGATATTCATCTAGTCAACCAGAAGCGGACTTGACAGCTGACCTAAGCAAGCTCAAGATTAATATCGCTCACTACGGTGGTATTGAGCAATGGCGAAAGCACCAAGATTCAGATCGGCATGAGTATGCGCAAGAACTTTTAGAAATGCCTGATGTTGGAGTGAGGCTATTCGCACAGCAATCCAATGGAAAAGTAAAAAAGCCAGGAAAACCGGGAGAACTTTGGCACAAGCTTGATTGGTATACTACCATCAGTTCCCTAATGCTACAATATGAAAATGTCTATGCAGACATTAGTTACATCCTCCATACGCCAGACATTCAGGCCTTATTGAATCTTAGTCTAGAGAATGCCCAGCTTCGCCAGAAGATTCTGTTTGGGACAGACTACTATGTGGTTAGGAATCACAAGTCAGAAAAAGAGCTGTATGCTGATATGTTAGCCAATTTTTCGGAGGAACAAATGGACCAAATTGCTATCGTAAATCCCAATCGCTTTTTAAAGATTAAGTCTGACAGCTCACCGATAT
>CAZMYK010000328.1:0-5204 GCA_964570435.1 uncultured Saprospiraceae bacterium
GGTCGAAAAGTACAAGGCGCCTGCTTCCAGAAAAGAACCCCGGCAGGAAGAAGTTCCTAATCAAGTGGGGGCTGAGTGCAAGGTACTTTTACAAAAACTACCTGAAGATGGGAGGTCGATATGAAGGTTCTATGGATGAAGTTCGTCACCCTATTTTAGGTAAGATGATTAATAAATTAAAGGCCAAATGGGCGTCAAGGTCCTAATTAACAGAAAATTAATGGCTTCAGAGAATCTTTTCCCTCCTTCGCTTTGTTATTCATTTAGTAATTTAGCCTTCCAATAATAGATATGAAGTATATAGTAGCAATTTTATTTCTTGCCTTTTCACTGCAGACCCAAGCCCAAACTGAGGCAAGTACATGGAAAACTCTGGGTAAGATCACCTACAAGAAAGAGTATGACGAGTTGATGGGTTTCAAAGTTGATGTACCAGTATTCAGTGAGGATATCAAGGCAATGGAGGGCAAGGAGGTTCAGATCAAAGGCTACATCATTCCAGTCGAAGGCTATAAGTCTCACAAGGAATTTATTTTTTCTGCTTATCCTTACAATATGTGTTTCTTCTGCGGTGGGGCTGGGCCTGAAACAGTAATGGAAGTCAGTGCCTTGGAGCCTGTCAAGTATACTGCTGAGCAAGTCGAAATCAAGGGGAAGTTAACACTGAATGATTCAGACGTTAATCGTTTGATGTACATCCTAACAGATGTGAAATTGGTTAAGGAATCGAACTAGGAAGACTTTTCTAAGAAGAAATCGCATCCAATTGCCATGCGATTCGATTTTTCTCAGTCAATTCTTGCAAGACCGAGAGCAATCATATTTCCACAAGTATCAAATACTAAAGAAGTGATCTTGCATCATTGCTTAGAAGACCTACTAGAATCACACGCACAATTAGAAAGACCAATCAAAGTTTTCTACTTCCTTTAATGCCGCCACTAGCAAATCGATGCAGTTTCGAATGTCCTGCTTATGCGCCATCTCGATCACTTGATGAAGATTCCTTGTAGGAATTGAAATTGCCCCTGCAATAGATCCTCCCTGTGAAGACCTTTGTAATCCTGCAGTATCAGTTCCTCCGGCTGGTAGAATTTCAGGCTGCCATTTGATATCATTCGCATCAGCTGTTTGCTTGAGAAAACGGATCATCCTATGATCACAAATTGTCGCTCCATCTAGGATCTTGATTGCTGCACCTTCTCCGAGGGAGGTAATTTTCTCTTCTGGCTTGGCACCCGGTAGGTCAAAGGCAATTGTTGTATCCAATGCAATACCAAAATCCGGATTTACGCCAGAAGCAGAAGCTATTGCCCCCCTTAAGCCTACTTCTTCTTGCACCGTGAAGGCAGCAACAAGGTCGTAGGGTATCTCTTGTCCCTTAAGCTCTTTCAAGGTTTCAATGAGAATATATACTGAAACTCGATTGTCTATAGACTTAGAATTCACGCAGTCCCCCATTTCGATTAGCGACCGCTCCCTTGTGATCGGACTTCCAATTTCGACGAGCTCCTTGACCTTTTCCACAGGTAGACCAGTATCCACAAAGTATTCCGGAATAGTGACCATCTTTGTTCTTTCTTCGGCGGTCATCACATGAATAGGCTTACAACCCATTACTCCAATAATGTCTTCCTTGCCGTGAACGATCACTCGTTGAGCTGTTAATGTTTTCGCATCGAATCCACCAAGCGTATGAAATCTAATAAAGCCTTCGTCATCAATAAACTTTGTAATAAATGCTATTTCGTCCATGTGGGCGGCCACCATGACCTTCTTACTTCCAAGACCCTTTTTCGTAGCAAGCACGTTTCCCATCGAGTCTATCACTACTTCATCGACAAGATCTTTAACCTGCTCAATCACGTAATTTCTAATCCGATCTTCGTATCCGGGAGCGCCTGGCAGCTCGCAAATCTTGCTTAACAATGGTATATCAATCATAGAGTTTCTTTTTCTGAGAGGTCGAAAATAGTACAAAAACTAGAAAATACAAGTGGCCTACAGGACTTTAACGAAGTTGGTGTTTGCACGAACAATTAATAGGCCGAAATCCACGGATAGTAGACGCTTGGGAGAAGTCAAGATCTATGACCATATATTGTGAAGACCGCTTAGGTGGAACAACATATTAAAAAATTATTTAATGTATATTTGCAACTATGTCTCAGGTCAAAAAACTAGCAGGGGAAACGGTCATTTATGGAATGGGAAGTATCCTGCCTAAGATCCTTAATTTTCTAATTCTTGCCCCCTACTTGACAAGGGTCTTAAGCAATGAAAATTATGGGATTCATGGGATACTCTACGCCTACGTGGCACTCTTGATAAGTATCTTTACCTTGAGATTAGAAACGGCCTACTTTAGATTCGCGACCCAAGGAGATCAACCTAGAAGCACCTTTGGGTCAGCGCTTTCAGTTATCCTAATCGTGAGTCTATCTTTGTCCACACTAATCTACCTGAATGCTGAAAATATTGCTTCTTTGTTAACCACGGCGGAGGATGCCCGATATGTCCGATGGTTCTCACTTATACTCCTCTTTGATGCCATTGCCGCCCTGCCATTTGCTAAGCTGAGATTAGAAAATAAGGCCCTCAAGTTTTCTGGAATTAAAATCATCAATGTCCTAGTTACGGCTGCTATTATACTTAGCTACTTGTCCTTTATACCTGCTTCTGACAGTGCTACCTCCTTTGCAGCCTTTCCTTTCTACTATAAAGAGGGCCGAGACTTAGACTATGTCTTTCTAGCCAACCTGGTAGCGAGCGCGGTAGTTCTTTTGCTCTTGCTACCTGAATTGATGGGTACAAAATTAAAGCTCGAAAAGCCTCTTCTCCGTAAGATGCTGATCTATTCCTCACCCTTGATCTTGGTCGGTGTTGCGGGTGCCATCAACCAGGTCTTCGACCGCGTTTTTCTTTCTAAACTACTTACAGAAAGTGAAGCACTAACAACCGTTGGTGCGTATAATGGCGCCGCCAAAGTTGCAGTCATCATGAGTTTATTTGCAACTGCATTCAACTACGCAGCAGAACCCTTCTTTTTCAAAAGTTTTCGAGACAAGGATTCTACCACCTTGTACGCCCATGTGCTGAAGGCATTCACCATCACAGGACTGCTTGTCTTTCTGACAATTACTCTTTTTCTTGACCAAGCCATGGTCCTGATAGGAGAGGACTATCGAGGCGTTAGAGACATCGTGCCTGTACTCTTGTTTGCCTACTTATTTCTTGGTATCTACTACAACGTTTCGATCTGGTACAAGTTGAAGGACAAGACCCATATGGGTGCCATCATTGCACTAGTAGGTGCAGCAATCACGATCACTTCCAATTTCTTTCTTATCCCCCAATATGGCTACATTGGAGCGGCCTGGTCTGCCCTAATTTGTTACGTAGTCATGGTTCTTCTGGCCTTTTTTACTGGTCGTAAAAATCTTAAGGTCCCCTATGACATCTTAGGAATCGGCATGTACCTTGGTGTGGCGCTAGCCATTGTCCTGGTTGCTCAATATTTCAATGAAATGATCATACTAAAAGTCTGCCTCCTCTTGTTATTCATAGGGCTAGCCATTTGGCGCGATTGGGATCTTGTCAAATTGTAAGATCCATATTAGGTACAGATGAAAGAAGCAGGACTCTTAAATTAGTATGATATTTGTTATAAAGTAGGTATGAAGGCATTATTGGGCGCAATTTTAATCGTTTTAGTTCTAGCATCATGTGGAAATGACAAGGTTGTGGTCCCGGACGTGAGTGGGATCGATGGATCTTTTTCACTCTTCCGTGTGGAACAGGAAATGATGAGCGCTGACACCAATGATGTCCTAGCCTCTTTGGAAAAATATCCGGCTTTCTCCCAGATTTATCTCCGCCAAATCATGGGATTTGCCAACAATCAAAATGAAAATCTTCGTGGATTCGTCAATGATGATAACATCAACCTATTATACCAAGCCACGCAAATTCAATACGGGGACTTTGATGACCTCGCAAAAGAATTTGAAACCGCCTTCCAACTTTACAAGCACTACTTCCCGGAAAGAGATGTGCCTAACATCTACACCTTTTTTTCGGAATACGGGATTCAACGTTTCTTGTTTTCAGATGAAGAAGGTAGGGATGCATTGGGAATTGGCCTAGACCTATTTTTGGGTGCTGACTATCCTTATGCGCAATTCATACCTAACAATCCTGCATTTTCGGACTACCTCATCAGAAGATTCAATAGTGACCACCTCGTGAAAAGATGTATCGGTGCTCTTGCAGAGGATATTTTGGGTAAGAATGTAGGGAATACCCTCTTAGAGAAAATGATCTACAACGGGAAGAAACTATACATTGTAGACCAGATCCTGCCCTATACCCAAGATAGTGTAATCATGGAATATTCTAAGGAACAGCTAGAGTGGGTAGAAGACAACCAAGTTGAAATGTGGGCTTATTTGCTGAAAGAAGACCTCTTCTACGAAACTGATAATAATAAAATTAATAAATTAGTAAATCCTTCTCCTAGTTCCCCTGGAATGCCGATGGAAGCTCCGGGAAGGACGGCCAACTTCCTAGGATGGAAAATTGTGGAAGCCTTTATGGAAAGGAGACCTGAATACACCCTAGGAATGCTTAGACAGGAAGTAGATGCTCAAAAAATATTAAATTTGTCAAAATTCAAACCAAGAAAGTAAGATGGGAAAACGTGCTATACCACTTGTAGATCTTAAGAAATTCACAGAAGGAAGCAGTGATGAGAGGACTTCCTTTGTGGCCGAACTAGGGGAGGCTTTTCACGAAGTTGGCTTCGTAGGAGTTATTAACCATGGGATTCCTAAAGAGCTTGTAGATGATTTTTATGCTGCATCAAAGTCCTTCTTTTCACTACCAGTGAACACAAAACGGTCCTATGAGATACAGAATATGGCTGGGCAGAGAGGTTATACCTCTTTCGGAAAGGAGCATGCAAAGCAGTCACAGGTTGCCGACTTGAAGGAGTTTTTCCAGATAGGGCAATTCGTTGCAGCAGATGACCCGCGCAAGCCAGAATATCCGGACAATCCTGATGTGACGGAGGTCAATGGATTTTACCAGCTTGGTAAGGATCTTTATAAGGCCTTTGAAACTTCTGGCAGTTCCTTGCTTCGCGCTATTGCCATCCATCTAGACCTGGATGAAGCCTACTTTGATTCACAGATCATCAAAGGCAA
>CAZMYK010000329.1:0-5204 GCA_964570435.1 uncultured Saprospiraceae bacterium
TCTGCTCTAAGTTCTGCTGATAAAATAGACGAAGGCGCTTCTTCGACCACTTTTCGATGCCTTCTTTGGACACTGCATTCTCGCTCGAACAGATGCACACTATTTCCGTGGCTGTCAGCAAGGACTTGTACTTCAATGTGTCTTGGAGATCCTACATACTTTTCGATAAAAACGGCACCATCCCCAAATGCGGAAACTGCTTCACTTACGGCCCTTTCCATTTGGCTTTCAAACTGTTCAACGGATTCCACAATCCGCATTCCTTTGCCACCGCCCCCCGCCGAGGCCTTGATCAAAATTGGAAAGCCAATTTTTTCTGCTATTTCCTTGGCTGCTGACACATCTGTAATCGCTTCATCCGTTCCAGGAACCATAGGAATATTGTAGTCTTTCACTGTGGCTTTGGCCTTCAACTTGCTTCCCATGACCTCGATTGCATGGGGATCTGGTCCGATAAAGGTTATTCCAGATTCCTTAACCTTTCGTGCGAAATCTGCATTTTCACTAAGGAATCCATAGCCAGGATGGATTCCATCGACCTTTTTGTCCAGTGCTTTTTCGATGATCCGATCCATCTGTAGGTAGGAAGCTGAGGAGGGTGCAGCACCAAGATGAACTGCCTCATCAGCAAATCGCGTATGTCTAGCATGAACATCGGCATCGGAGTAGACTGCCACAGTTTTGATGCCCATTTTCTTGGCTGTGGACATTATTCTTATTGCGATCTCTCCGCGATTAGCTACAAGTATTTTCTTCATCCTATGAATTTGTTCCAGATTTTCTGAGCGATTTCTAAGGTACTTTTTTCGACATGGTAGCTCCCTTGCAAGGGGTCATATACTTGGTCCATTCTGGCTTCATATGATGCCAAGTGGTGAATATTTCGTGTGATCCGCTCTGCGAATTCCTTGCTCCTTCCAGCTTTCTCTGAAACCTTCAGTAGGATGCTGTCGGCGGTGCCAATTACTGCAGCCATAAGTTGGATAGTGGAGTAAATTAGATCTTCTTCAACAGAGGTATGGATTGACGGTGTAGCTGATTGAGCTTGAATTTTAAAGGTGGTTTTCTGACTGCCCATGGATTTTTTGACATGCTTGCATAAAAGTCGTGTCGCCCTCAATTTGATAATGGAGTCGAGATAGTCTTTTGAAATAGTACATGTTATAGTGTAGTGATTATCTTCCGCGTACCTGGCTTTCTCTAAAAAAGCCAGTGCATCCTCCTCAAAAGAAGTCACATCTAAGTTGTGAATCAGGTAGTCTAAATTTGCTCCATTTGATTCTACTTTTTCTTTTAGCACGTAGGGTATGGTAGCATTGATATTCGGGCTAAGCAGGGACGAAATTCCTTCTGCCGATCCCTCGAGGTAGAGGTGAATTATAGAGGTGTCTATTTTTTGAAAGAGGACTTCGATCTCCTTCTTGCTTAAGGCTTGTGGGAGGGCAAAACTTACCGCATTTGTGCCTTGAATTAAGGCTTGGAGAATTCCATCCTGTGAACCTCCTTCAAAGTGTTGGGCTATTTCCCAGGTTTGTCCTCCACGATTCATTCTGCAGTTTTGATTGAGATGAGAATCTGAGCTTTTTCGATGGTCTGTCCCTGGCTTATTTCAATTTTTTCTACGATCCCATTCCCATTTGATTTGATGATATTCTCCATTTTCATTGCTTCCAAAATCATCAATGGCTGTCCTTCCTCCACGTGGTCTCCTTCAGATACCATCACTTCGATGACTAGGCCAGGCATGGGGGAGTAAATATCACCAGCATCCTTCTTTTCAAGAATGTTTAGTCCCATGTCTTCAATAAGGAGGTCTAAGTTTGATTGAATTCTTACCGGATAGCGGCTGCCGTTCAGGTCTACGAAGAAGAGTTTAGGATCCGAGGTCGTAGAAATTGTTGCCCTATAATTGATTCCCTGGTGACGGAAATTGAGAATGTTGTCACCCTCGTAGTAGAATTCCCCAAGTACTTCTGCATTTTCATTAATGGTTGTAAAATCCGACATAATTTAATAAGTTCTTAATAAATTATAGAGTTCGACAAATATAGCAAATAAACTGCTTTTGTACTGTATTTGTTGCAAATTTACGTATCAAAACACGTTATTTCTAAGTATGTGCTTTCTTTATGTGGATTAGTTGGTATTAAATTTCTATATTTATGCCAGGTCAAAAGAGTAATTAAGAGATCGGCCAATTATGAAAGCAGCAGAAAAAAGAAGTCCAGGACGCCCAAGTGACAAGCAAAGTGCTGACTTGGATGCTATAAAGCGTTCCGTTATCAAGGATTTTGCAAAACAGGGCTATGGTGGTGTATCGCTTAACGCCCTTGCAAAAAAGGTTGGTGTTGCAGATTCTCTTTTGCACTATCACTTTGGTTCCAAACTAAATTTGTGGAAGAGTTGTATGGAATTGCAAGGGAGTGAAATTAGAGAGAAGTTTGAAAACCTGAATAGGATAAGTTCTGACTTGCAAGGGATAGATCGAATTAAGCTGTACAATAAGCAGCTCGTTTTTGTTTCCGCAGAATTCCCTGAATTTCAGCAGATCGTTGTGCAGGAAGTTTTTTCCCAATCTGAAAGATCGGATTGGTTAACCACGGGCTTATTGAAGTCGATATACAGCTACTTCGAGAAAGTGCTTGATGAAGAAAAAAAGAAGGGAAGCATCAAAGATGTTCCTGCTGCAAATCTTACAAGTTTTATTATAGGATCAATTACAACCCTATTTTCTAGATCCTACATGATTCAAAGTCTATATGGAATTGATGCTTTTTCTGCTGAAGAGGTGGAAAAACATGCTGATGTGATGAATGAGTTAATTATTTCGGCATTGAAGATCGATTGACCGCCCACCTATTAAGGAGCAAGTCATAAAAAATACCTTTATTTGATCCATGAACACAGAGGGAGCTTCAAGTAAATGGTGGACTAAGATTCCACATGCAGTCACCCTTCTTTTCGTCATCTTTATTTTTGTAACGGTCCTTACTTATCTTCTTCCTGCAGGACTTTATGAACGAGTGGAGGTAGATGGAAGAATGAGAGTAGTACCTGGTTCTTATGAACTTGTCAATCCGACACCTGTGGGACTGCTTGCTATGTTTAAGGCCATCCCGCTAGGATTCAAGGCCGCCGTTGAGATAGTTTTTATTGTGCTTGCAGGTGGAATCATGTTTGGTATAATGGATGCCACTAAGGCTGTAGAGAATAGCGTTGGAACCCTTGTGAAGTCTATAGGTATCAAAAGACGCTACCTAATTGTGGTACTGATGACCTTTGTTTTTGGTTTTCTAGGAGTAGCAGTGGGTTATGAAAATAATATTGCAATGGTGCCGATCGCGGCAGTATTGAGTCTAGCAATCGGTGGCGACCTAGTCTTGGCAGCTGGAATTTCTGTCGGTGCAATGACCGTGGGTTTTGGATTATCTCCCATTAACCCATACACTGTTGGAACTGGCCACAAGATTGCCGAGCTCCAAATGTTTAGCGGGGCGGGACTGAGGAGTGCACTTTGTTTTCTGGCCTTAAGCTTGATGGCCTTTTACAATGTCAGATACCTTAAGAAGATTACTGCAAATCCATCGCGTGGTCTAGGTCAGGGCCTTAATGAAGAAGGAATAAGTCTTGGAAAAGCGGTGTCTGAGTATAGGATGAGTACTCAAAATTGGCTTGTTTTATTGGTCTTTGTCCTTGGTCTTTTTGTGATCATATATGGGGTCTTCGAATATCACTGGTACATTAATGAGTTGTCAGCTATTTTCCTGATGATTGCCCTTGCTAGTGGGGTAATTGCAAGAATGAAGCCGACGGAGATTAGTGAAACAGTATTAAGGTCAGTAGGATCGGTGGCTCCTGGCGCATTTATGGTTGGATTCGCAACAACAATCAAAGTGCTAATGGAGATGGGGCAGATCAGCGATACGATTTCATATAAACTTGCTGGGATGCTAGAAGGCCTATCTTCTTATGCATCTGCAATTTCGATGTCATTGTCACAATGCGTAATCAATTTTTTCATTCCCTCTGGAAGCGGACAAGCACTCGCTACCTTACCTGTGATGATCCCACTTGGTGATGTCCTTGGCCTGACCCCACAGATCGCAATACTAGCCTATCAAATAGGAGATGGGGTCACAAATCTGTTGAATCCGACTCTGGGCGGTTTAATAGCCATGTTGGCAATGTGTCGTGTGCCTCTAGATCGATGGTTAAGGTTTATTTTTCCCATGGCATTATTGATTTTAGTAATTTCGTGGATATTCTTAACTGTAGCTGTTGCCATAGGTTACCAATAGCAGGTCAGTTTTATTGACAATCTCTAGATTTGAAAATTAGAATGAAGGTAGAAGATGTGTTAGCAAAGTTGGTTTCCTTCCCTGTCCTGGGAGGTGAATCAAATCGTAGTATAATTACCTGGATCAAGGAATATGTAGAATCATTTGGGGTTGAGACCGTCCTTGTCCCGCACGAACACGAAGATAAGGCTTCGCTGCATTGTAGGATTGGCCCTGCAGTCAATGGTGGTGTGATCTTGTCTGGTCATACTGATGTAGTCCCTGTAGCTGGCCAAGATTGGGAAACAGACCCATGGGTATTGACAGACAAGGGTGATGGCAAGTTATACGGGAGAGGTTCCTGTGATATGAAGGGCTTCTTAGCCTGCGTTCTTGCGGCCCTTCCGGAAATGCTTTCTGCTGATCTTGTCAAGCCAATTTACTTCGCATTTTCCTATGATGAAGAAATCGGATGTCTGGCTGCACCTGAGCTGATTCAAGCAATTACTGACTACTATGATGAAGTACCCAAGTTTGCGATTATTGGAGAGCCTTCCTTAATGGAGCCAATGATAGGACAGAAGGGTATCGTGATATATGAAACGGAGGTGAATGGTTCTGCTGGACACTCCAGTCGCATTATGCAAGAGGTCAGTGCTATCCACGAAAGTGCTAGACTCGTACTTTGGTTGGAAGATCGGATGAAAAAACTTGTCCAGGATGGACGAGTAGATAGCAGATTTACACCACCGCACACCTCCATTCATTGTGGAATGATAGGTGGAGGTATTGCCCCTAATGTGATCGCGGACAAGGCTAGTTTTCAGTGGGATGTACGAGTAATCCCTAAAGATAGGGCAAGAGAAATTCTAGGAGAGTTTGAGCAACATTGTCGTTTGCGAGAAGAGGAGTTAAGCAATGTCTTTC
>CAZMYK010000330.1:0-5181 GCA_964570435.1 uncultured Saprospiraceae bacterium
CATGTTCACATGGATCCCCAACAGGGTGCGCAAACGCACTTGGATCTAGCCGCTAAAGAAAGTTATGCTATTCATTGGGGTACCTTTCAACTCACCCACGAGGGCATGTATGATCCTGTAGATGAGTTAGATATAGCTTGTGATTCACTGGGAATTTCAAACTTCTTTTATGATCGCAAGGCAGGCATCGAACGGATAGCTCCGAGCATCCAGTGATGCACTTTTCTAAGGAGGATGCTATATTAACGTGAATAATGGATAAAGGAATAAAATCAGATGGCGCTTATAAATTAATATACGAGCTAATTTTTGTTCGGTTTAGTGCAGCTAAGTTGGATGAAAATTAACGAAGTAGATGGATTTAAAATGACATTGGCCATAAAAGCCATCTAGATCGTCATCTTATCCTTAAAAAATTACTTGAATAAGCTCTCCTAGTCCTTCATAATTTTTAGTTCTAAGCTGGTGATTCTTATGTCTTCTGATAAAATTCCTTATCCATTATTCATGTTGTATTAGACTACTACTAAGATGCTTCTTGAAGTATTGAGCACTGAATCGAGCACTCTCAGTAGAATCCTTTGTAAAATTTCCACCTTGCTCAATGTAAAAATATTCAAGGCCAGATCTTGAAGGATCAGGAAGAACATTTGTGTAATTGATAGATCCATTTCCCAGTTCTGTGTAGTCACGCGTGAGAACATCCATATCTTTAATATGCCACATTACATAGCGACCAGGCTGCTCACTGATTAGTTTCTTGGGTGTAGACTGGGCAGAATGCATGACCCAGTACATGTCAACCTGCAATTTGACCAAGGAAGGGTCTGTTCCACTGACTATAATATCGAAGCCACTTTCACCATCATGGTCTTCGAACTCGAAACCATGGTTATGGTAGGCAAAGTCTAGACCTGCTGCCTTCACTTGCCGGCCAATCAAATTAAGCTTGTCCACCAATCTGCGATAGTTTTCTAGGGTTCGCAATTCTGGCGCAAGCCAGGGCCAAGTAATGTACTTACTATCTATTGCGAGTGCTGCAGAAATGCACTTGTCTACAAAGGCCAGCAAATCCTTATCTGAGTCATTTAGGTGGGGTGAGAAATTATAGTGACCACTACTAATGCTTAATCCCATATCATCGATGGCGATCTTAAAGTCTTGAAGTGCTAATCCATAGAAGGTATTTTCTACATCATCGAAACCATAATGTTCGAAGTCCTCGTATCCCATTTCCTTGAGCACTTTCAAGGTCTTAATGGGGTCCAAGGCCATCTGATCTCTGATGGAATACAGTTGGTAACCTAATTTATATTGTTTTTTCTTATTCATTGCTTGTAAGTCCATTGGGAGTGCTATTGCTGTTCCCAAGATTGCAGAATTTTCAATAAATTTCCTCCTATTCATATATTTCATTTAAGATTCCGGCAAGTCGGACGCCTGCTTTCACTAATCTTTCCTCAATCACTGGTAGGTTGTCATGCTGGTACTTCCATGAAAAGGAAGGCAAACCAGATTCTCTATCTGTGTAGTCGTAGATGCTATTGTAAATGTCTTCCCTAATTTCAATCGACTCTTTCGCCCAAGTTACTACATCATCCTTTTGAAGGCTTTCAACTTGCTGTGGGTCCAGTTTGTTGATAAATGTAGAAAATTCCGAATAACTAAGTCTTTCTCGTTCTATCATATCGGTATCCCAAATCCCGTGGAGATTCTTCCTATCATTGAAGTACATCACAGTAATGTTATTTCCTCCTCGGTCCTTGTTCTTTCCCACATGCAAGGGCTGGTGAATATCTCCTACTAGATGGACTAGGAAGGCCATTGCTGTTGCCTTGGTTGAACCATTCAATGGGTTCGCCTGATTATCCTCCATTAACTTTTCCAATTTCTTGCTTGCTTCCAAGTTGCCTTGCAGGATAGAGATCATAAGATCAATGGCTTCTGTAGCATCATTGATCCGCTCATCCTTCAAGTAGGCCTGCTGCATATCACTCACTGATTGATCCGTATGCACGGTAGTATAATGCCACGAATCCGCGAACTTCCACCCCTTCTCACTCTTAATGTAGTCGGGCCAATTCGCTATTTCTGCAAGGTATTCCTTACCAATAATAGTATCAACTTGACGCTTTGCTCCATCACTTAGGTGCCATTCGCAAACTTGTGCTACAATTCTGTGCCCATTAGCGCCCCAATCATTGCTTGTGAATAAGTTAAAAAGTGCTACCAAAGTAAGGTAGATTATGTGCATGTCCTTCGATTTTTTTTAGCAATATAAGTTCTTTCTTGCACTTGAAGACATTGACCCATACTAAGTCCCCTTAATTAGATTCCTCTTGGATCGTGTACCTAAAGCCCAAGTGTACTTCCCTGGCCCTGGTTGGACCCCAAACTGAGTTAGCATCAAAAAAGGGAGAGAAAGGATCCTGCCAACTAATGATCGCTCTTTCTTGCCGAAAATCAAAGATATTCTCCACTCCTGTGTAAATTTCCCAATTTCCTAGGCGATAAGTAAACTGGGTATTAACAATGGCGTAAGGCTCAGAGGAATCTGGCCTCCTATATTCCAAGGGATTCTGCGAGGTATTAGGCAGTCTTTGTCTACCAAACCAATGAGCATTCAAGTCAATGTGGTACTTGCTGGAAAGAGGCTTGTAGCTAATAGTGCTCAAGAACCGGTGCTTAGAATTAAATGGTAGATCCTGTTTTACATCAGAAACTACTCGAAATACATCCAAGTAATTGTAACCTAGTTTAAGATCTAGTCGTTCTAGAAATTTGAGATTCATCTCACCTTGAAAACCATTTCCTATGCTACTACCATAAAAATTTTTGATAACTACTTTTTGAGGCTCTGCATCAAAATCAGGAAAGATCTGATTCGCAAATTCCGTGCGATAGAAGTCAGTGCTGAAGTAACCAGAAATTCCAGACAGGTCAAATTTGTGCACAAGATTGATTCCTGCATTGAATCCACTCTCAGGTTCTAAAGCCTCCTCAATCAAGATATCACGAGCACTGACCAAGAGGTTAATGTTTTCACTAAAAAGATTAACCGTCCGCCAGCCAGTCCCAATATTTGCCCTCACTACTGTTTGTGCTGAGAAATCATATTTTAGCATCGTCCTTGGTGTAATAAAGCTACCAAAGGTATTGTGCCGGTCTACCCTAGCACCGGCAATCCAGGTCAGTCTGTCATCCAAGAAACGTAAGGTATTTTCTACAAAAAGTCCTGGAACCACTTCCCACCTATGATAATCGCCATCAAAGGTTTTGCCTAAAGTGTTGGACGTGAAGTGTATATCCTCTATTAGGTCAAGGACCCTCAGACTTACTCCGGTTTTCAAGGAGTGAGCCTTATATTCGAGCTCATACTGAAGTTTGGCAGATCCTTGCCACTGCTTTGCCTCGTATAACGTTGTACCGAAATAAGAAGATTGCAGATGGTGGAAGGCACTTGAACTGAATGCAATTCTATGATAGTCATCGTAATTATAGCCTACCTTAGTCCAGATATCGGCTTCTTTCATACGCACTGCTTGTCCATAGTATTCCTCTCCTCCCCGATGCTTTACTTCGTCAAAGGCTAGTTGGCCACCTATTCTCTTTTCACTTAGAACTCTAAGTCCAACTTTGGCATTCCAACCCCACTCATTATCATCTCTATATTTCAAGGTGTTCGACACCATGTAGCGCGAAAGTAGTGGCAAATCAAGAAATTGATCCTTATCCCTATCTATCTTTGAAGAAGGCTGAACGAGGTGGAGAGAAACTTGATTCGACCAGTATCCGAACTTCATTGCTTGATTGACATTGAGATGTTTTTCTCCAAAACTATTAATATAGGCATTGAGAAGTAGGCGTTCTTTCGAAGCTCCATCCTTGGTGAGCACATTGATCTGACCAGCGATTCCTTCATAACCTTGCAAGACACTATTTGCTCCCTTAGAGATAAAAATATTACTTACGACAGTTCCGGGATAACTACTCAATCCATAAGTGTAAGAAAGACCTTGAAACATAGGAAGTCCGTTAACCAGTAGTTGATTATATACCCCCGAAAGGCCCAGGATTCGCAGCTCCTTCGAATTTGTGATCACATTTGTTGTATGTGCTTGCACGGTTAGTTGAGTACCAAAGCATCCTGCAAGGTCGCAGCATGCAGCCTTCTTTAATTCAGTTTCATTTAGTGCTTCCGTCTTAATGCTTGTCAGATTTGAAATAACGATTCCATCTCGTGCACCTCTTACTTCTACTGTCTCTAAAGCCAGTGATTCACGTAAAACGATATCTACCTTATCCTCCAAATGAATATTGACTGTATCACTGAGAAAGCCCACGTAACTTGCAATCAAGAAGGAGTCCCTTAGCTCCTCATAAGGAATTTTAAATAAACCATCTTGATCAGATGATGAGTTTACATGCGATTTTAACCAGTAAATACTTGCACCAATAAGCATTTCTCCATCCTCACTCTTAACACTTCCTTCCAAGACTTGAGCTATCAAGCAGGCGGGAAGCAAAATAAAAGTAAGAATGATGAAGTTGAATTTCATCATCACCTTGCTGCCTATTGATTCTTGACCTTGAAGGGCCTATTATTAGGATCCTTGCAACAAGGTGTGTCCTCAATAGCTGCGTAGATTATGTCATCATCGACTTTTGAATCCAAGTGGTAGACTTCAAATCTTGTCACAGCGCCCTTCTTTGCCACCTTGCAAAGGCTTACACCTTCTAGCTCCTCTACCTTTGCACAAATGTTTTTGACATCCTTGGAGCAACCTACTCCTTTGACTTTAACTTGAATAATACTTACCTCTTCGATCTGAGGTAGTTGTTTAGAATTCTGCGAATATGTGACTTGGATACCTAGCGCCACCAATGCGACAGTATATATAATTGACTTGAATAGTTTCATTTTTGAAAATTGAATTACTTAAGAATAGGCAAACATGTTTACCTGATACACTTCCGAAAGAAATTAAGCAATTCGTGGAGGCTGCCAACATTCTGTGCTAAAAGCACTATTGACAGACAAAAGGTAGCTAAAGTTGGACCTAGTAGATATCAAAGGTGGATCAACTGTTGTGAGATCTCCGAGTTCTACGGTCATGAAAGTGCTGCTACATGATAAGAAGGGATTACATGAATTTCCATTACAAGGCTGACTAGGAAACT
>CAZMYK010000331.1:0-5171 GCA_964570435.1 uncultured Saprospiraceae bacterium
AGCCATCAACCGCTATGGAAACAATATTGGAAAAGTCCATGTAGATTAACCTACTACCATTATTTGCCCAAGCATAAGAGGATTCAAGAAAGTCTTTAGTCCGGAGGGGAACTGTGTTGGTAATTCTTTCTACCTCGCTGCCATTCTTGTCCATTCGAAATATATGAACATCCCCATTTTCTGTGCCAAGGAAGGCAATCTTATTTTGCTGAGGGGAGTATAAGGGTTTCCAAAAGTCCCTGTTTCCAGAAGTAACTTGGACCCTTGCTCCGTCGTCATTTCCGATAAATATATGTTCAAAATTTCCTACTTTCTGGTTAAAAGCATACCTAAAGGTTTCATCTGGAAAAGCCTGAGTTCTAAAATTCCAAACAGGACTAAGGACGGAAGGTACTCCAGCCTTTTCGACCTCAACTTGCCAAAAGTAGCTTGTATTAAAATCTAACAAGCCGGTATTAACAAAAGTATCCGTGATTCCAATTCCGAGTAAGGTAGGTTCTAGATTTCCTTCTTTGTAAAAATATACATTGTAAGTCAAGGTATCATTGGATCCCATATTGCTCCAAGTCAGGTCAACATTTAGTCCCTGCTCTTCTGCTCCATTGATAGGACTTGGATTACTTGGAGTGCTTGGAAGATCTATGATAGTCGAATCTTTTTCCAAGAGGATGGTCAATCCGGAAGTCCCAATATCATTAAAGTCAAAGCTGCTAAGTTCATTAGCATATCCATCCGCTACCACTCTAACAATGTAAATATCAGCAGACAAACTATCTATTGTGAAAACTCCATCTGCATCTGTTAGCGTCAATTCTGAAATGGGATTTGTTGAAATCTTTGCTCCTTCAATTGGCTCCAGAGAATCCTGATCCAAAACCTCGCCAGAGATAGACTTAAAAATTAGAAGGTCATCAAAATTTTCTCGACATCCCAAGATCATAAGAGCAAAAAGATAAATTCCGATTCTTTTCATTTCTTCCTTTTTCCCAAATTAAACTTGTACTTCACTCCTAGTTCTAATTTATAGTAATGATCCACATACCTGCCGGCATCAAATCCATCTATGTCATCTGCAAGGAATTGGTTCCACTCTCCAAAAATATTGAGGGAAAGGTCCTTGTATAAGTGCCAATCTAGGCCAATTCCACCTTTTAATTTCACCTTCGCTCCATCAAAACTATTGGATGTAACGCTACCTATTCCCAAGCCTATATACGGACTCCTTGTTTGTCTCCCATAGAGCTTTATTCTAGCCATTGCATCTAATGAAGAAAAATCTACATCCAAGCCTCCCTGAGTTTTGAGTTTCCCTGTGCCAAAGGTAAGGTCTCCACCAAAGATATTACCCTTGTCAAAATGCACCCCTACACCAAGGCCCGGAGTCACTACTGGAAAGGGGAAGTCACCTTGATAATACAAGGCACTACCATGCAAGGAAGCGGATACCCAATAAGGTGTTTTGTACCTTTGCACACCTAAATAATCTTCCAAGTCGTTTTCTGCTAGTTCGTCTTCATAGTCAAGCATCATGGCAATAGACTCCTCTTTATAGGTACTATCAACTGCCCATAGACCTCCCTTGATACCTTCTAGAATCAGCCCATAAACTGCCTTTTGAACCGCTTCGGTTACCGCAATATCTGATGGTTCATTAAAGGTAAATCCCGTTTCTGCCTCCAAAAGTCTATTAAACTTTACAAACCTAAAAACGCCCCCATCTAATGACTGAGACAAAATCCTCTTGCTTGCTGTCACGTTCTTTAATACTTCTCCTGTCTTAGTGGCAACGGCTCTGATGTAGACCGTCACTCTATCTTGTCTGTATGCAGTGGATCCTCCACTTCCAAAGTAACGTACCCCTACTCCACCAGTGAGAATGTTTGAATCATAAGAAACAATGCCACCTTCTATAATTACTCCAGCAAAAAGCAAGGGATTAACCAATGGGGCACCTGAGTCTTCAGTTTGATACTGCATCCTTGTCTGCCTAATGATTTTACGTTCATTCAGGAGATTTCCTATGTTTTCTCTTTCAATAATCTTGAACCACCCGCTATCACTTAGTGCTTTAATAAGGATATTAGTTCCTCCTTGGGTTACGGCTGTCGAAAAACTAGAACCCACCTCGGAGGGCTTGTATTGACCAGTTTGGTCCTTGAACTTGTATACAGCTACAACGACAGGCGCTGGGGGCTTCGGCAAGTCACTTAATTCTTTTTCTAGGTCTGTGCGGGAAGCAATTGAAGCCTCTGTCACTTTTATTGGTTGATAAAAGTAGGATGAGCAGGAAGATAGCAGAAGTATTAGCAGTGTAAAGTGTAGTAGTCTCATTCTGGCTAGGCCCTTATTAGTCAAATGGGATTGTAATCTGTGTCTGACTACCTGAAGATATGTTTGTTATGGTCACCACAAGCCCATTTAACCCTGGAACCACATTTAACAACAAATTTCCAACCTCGAAGGTACCCGTTTGTAGACCATTTTCTCCGAAGACCTCATTGTTTCTAAGCAATTCTCTAGTAAATTGACTTAAGAATTGGTCATTGAAATTCTCCTCGAAATCAGCGATCTGGTCTTGCTCTTGAAGATTTTCTTGGAAGTCGTTCTGGCTTGAGGCCGAGTTAAGTAACCAATTATAATTCAAGAAATTACCACCAAATGCTGGATTTTTGGGAGTATAGACTAGGTCTTGCCCATTACTCTGTAGCACAGCACAAAAGGCTACTATTAAGGTTAAAATAATTCTCTTCGTTTGCGTCATAGTGATCTAACTTAAATTCCATTCCAGTCTCCACCTAGTTCATCGCTCCTTGTAGAAGCAGCAAGCAGTTTGGATTTGATGATCCCGATCGTGTAAGCTAAGACCCGGTCAAGAAATTCTTCTTTGTCATTTAGGTATGTTTCGAATATCAGCTCGCTATCTAGGTATACTCTTAAAATTGTTGTCCTAAATCTGAAAGGGAGTTCTTCAAAAATAAGGGTATAATCAGAAATGCCTTCAGGAGAAGCCCATTTTTTTTCAAATTTTTCAAAAAGAGTCCTTCCGATTGGTGTCCTGGTTCTGTCTACCTTGACACCACCAAGGTCAATATCTACATCCCTATTCTTTACATTTCGGAATTTATTTGGAAAGTCAAAATTCAAAGAATCCACTATGCTAAGGTCGCCGGATTGCGCCGCAAAGTAGATATCGGATTGACTAAGAACAGAATATTCCAGAGACATTAGATAGATACGCTTAGAGGCCATAGCTGGAATCTTAAAAGTATCTGTCACTTGTTTAGAAATGGACCTACCACTTAGGTCCTGGTGCACTGCGTACTGTGTAGTAAATACAGAAAGATCCCTATTTGACGAGTTCTTAACACTTGCAAAAGTCAATATTTCACTATCAAATTGTTCGTAGGATAGCTTAAGATCCAATTGAGAATACGAAACGTTTATAAACTGATGCAAGATGACGGCAATTGTAAGCAGCCACTTTACACTAATTCTTAGTTTCAATAGTGATGTCCATACCATTCCCGGTCATTTTTACCATCATTTCCTCACCCCTACCGCCATAGTTCTCATGGATCAAGTTGTGATTATTTCCTATCTGAATAATCTCATAATTGCCGTCAAATGTTCCTTCTAAATATTGTGTGACTGAGTTGTTGTCCCCATTCTGAGAAATTAATATGCGGTTATAGGAACCTTGGTCGATTGATTCGACCAAATTAAGATCTCCTGTTTGGCTAACAAGTAGAAAAGCCTCCCGACCTGCTTGCGTGATGGCTAACTTGTTTTGACTACCTAGGATATAAGTCGAAAATTTTTGACTGCCGACCTGTTCAATTGAAACGCTGTTGTCATTTCCATTCTCAATTGTAATAGCGGCTTCGGCACGTTCGATCTCATTGGCTTCAAGATCGGAAAACACACTCTTGTCTACCTGTCCTTGAACAGATACGCATAAAATAAGTAAAAATAGACCTAGCGTGTACTTCATAATTGCAAATTAAAGGAAGAAAGACCAAAAATGATCTTTCTTCCATAAATATAATAACCTTATTTAGTTTGACTGAGTTACATTCACCACATTGTTGCTAGAATCTGCATCAATTATTACTGTTGAAGCAGCATCAAACGACTGAGTCACATTAACTACATTATCATCAGAACCGTCATTTACAAAGACATCTGACTTGGAAGAACTCCCAAATAGAGAAGCATCACTCTGATCTACAGTAACGCGGTTGTCATCTGAATCAGACATAATTCTCACTCTTGAGCCCATTTCAACTGCTTCTTGTGTAACATTCACTCGGTTGTCCGAACTCCCGAATCTAATCCCTACTGTTGATACATTGTCTCCACCAAAAGTAGCCTCGTTCTGAGTCACATTTACTGTGTTATCATCTGATCCAAAGGTGATTGCTACGTCAGATTCATTGGTAATCTCAAATTGCGTTACATTTACCTTGTTGTCATCACTGTCTCCAGCAATTGTTACTCCTGAAATATTTCCACCTCCTGCGAAGGCAATATTCTGGTTTACGTTAACTTTATTTCGATCTGCATCATCTTCAATAGTAACCGTAGAGGTATTGAAGCTTTCATCCTGAGTCACATTAACTACATTATCGTCACTATGTCCGCTCACTGAAACTGCAGAAATATTTTCACCACCGAAGTCGTTCACATTTTGATCGACATTGATCTTATTTCGATCTGCGTCGTCGTCAATTGAAACCTCTGAATCATTAAAGGCATCTTGTTGAGACACATTTACCTTATTCGATTCGCTATCATCATTGATAACCACGTCAGAAGCATTTACCCCTCCTTCGAAGCCATCATTTGCCTGATCTATGTTCACTGTATTATTGTCTGAGCCATCTAGAATCTCTACAACAGACAGATTTGCATCTTCATCTTGATCTACATTCACCTTGTTATCGTCAGAACCGCTGATGTAGATATCCGATTCATTGAAGGCAACAAAGAATAATGGAGTAAGATTCTGGGTCACATTTACAACATTATCATCAGAGCTCTGATCCATCAAGACAATTGAAGAATTACTCGTCTCAAATTGCGAAACGTTAACTCTATTATCGTCAGAACGGTCTATTATGTCTATATCTGAAGTATGACTTGTAGGTGCGAAGTAGAATTCAAACTCCGAT
>CAZMYK010000332.1:0-5163 GCA_964570435.1 uncultured Saprospiraceae bacterium
CAATCCCCATTAATAAAACAAATAGTTAGCTAATACTAATTAATAAATGTATTAGATCTACTATACTTAAAATATTAATTAATGGCGCAAAGGTAGCATATAATATTGATATTCAAGGCAATATTTTAAAACTTGTGAAAATAGATCCAATATTTTCCCCTACTTTTTCACAAATCTGTGAATTTCTCCCTCTTCAAGGCTTAAAAAATAGACGCCATTATCTAGACTAGCTATGTCTATTTTTCTCGAGTTTCCTAAAATTGCTTCTTTAATTAATCTGCCATCACTTGTGAAGATTTGATATGCTCCTGATTTAAAACCTCGAAGCTCCAAGAATTGATCTGCAGGGTTCGGGGTAATCAAGGTCTTAGGAATATTGACCTTGTCGCTAGCTGATACTAAGATTTCAAATTCAATATCTCGTGCACAACCAAGTCCGTCAATTATTCTAAGCGTGTGGACCCCATTTTCCAAACCAGCTACGATCGAGTCACCTATATTACTGTCCCATGCGAAGGTAAATGGTGGTGTTCCCCCTACTACAGAAATTATGGCTGTATCAGCCATTACTAATAGATCAAAGGAATAGGCTATGTCATCTTCTATGAAGATAGAATCCCTAGCTATACAGCCATAGTCACCTTCTGCACTGAGGTGGTACCAACCTGCATAGCTAACAAAGGGTTCTACTTGGCTAGAAAAATAACCACTAGGACCTGTCCAATGGTAGTCATAATCCGCTAGATCCTCATCGGTTCCTAGCTTTCTTTCACCTTCTTCGCAATCTATGGGACCCTTGCTAATATTAACTGGAACATCTCCTCCGCCATGAATTACATTAATCGACGATATCGTTTCACACCCTAACGAGTCAATTACCGTCAGTACATAAGTTCCACTAGTAAACACAGGAGCATTGAGCACATCAGAGGTATAGGAGTGGGGCCCTGACCAGTAGAAGTCATAGCTTGAGGTGTCAAGATTAACACTAATGGTTGCAGCTGCACCGTCACAAGTAAGATCTTCTGCAAATAAGCTTACTTCCAAGGGATTGTTATTTACTATACTTACCTGGGAAGTACAAACCTCAGCTGAATCAACAGCGCCAACGATTCTAAAGCTCAGCAAGTTGCTACCGAGAGGAAACGAATCAGTAGTCTCCATCGCTTGACCTACAACTTCATTGTACAAGATACTTCCACTTTCACTGATGACCTCTTTTTTAAGCATAAGGTCGCTACAGGTGCCAACAATGGCTGGCGTGATAACACTATGGAAAGCATAGCAGCCTTCAGCCAAGGCTATTGTGACATCTTCAGGACAATCGTCCAGCCCAGGCGTGGAGTCATCTGCTATGATGAGTGAAGACGTGCTTAGAGCAATGCCCCCTCCCTTGTCAGTAGCAATTGCAATAATTTCATACTCGCCAGGTCCTAGGTCAAGGGTAATAGTCTCTAATGGACTGGCGACAATTGAAACTACAGTATCTGCGGTCGTCTTATTTACTATATGCAAGAGGCTTGAGATATCACTACAATTATCATTGATTGCAGGATATTGAACAACATAGGGGGTGGAACAACTATCACCCATAAGCGAAAGCGTATCACTATCTAAATCAGAAAGAAAAATCGGCGTTTCTACATCTTGGACTTGCACACGAAAACTGCATCTCGTTACCTGCCCATTAAAATCGCTCGCCCTTAATCTAAAGAACCAGTCGTCAACATATAAACTATCGAATTTGACCTGATCTAGATTTCTTAAATCAAATACTTCAACCATTTCATTGCTTGTTGAAAATAAATCCAAGTCGAATGTCGCAAGCCCACATACATCGACAATCTCAGGAACTTCTAAAATTAGCTCCCCAAAGCATTCTTGAGGAAGATTAGGGACTACAAGGTTTTCAGGACAAGTTAAAAATGTCGGTGTAAGTGTGTTAATGCTATCAATATGTGAGCACCCCTGCCCATTGGAGGAGAGCAATGATTGTCCTTCAGGAGCTAGGACTACTAGGTCTAATAACCAACAACACTCTACTAGTAGTGGGTTACCAATTACAATTAAGCTATCTTCAACGAGCGAAAGCTTAGGAAAGCTGAATATGTTTTGAAATACGCTATTTTCAAGGAGCTTAAACTTTTGAATAGTCCCTAAATTCTCGAAATTTGAAATATCAGAAAGGCTGTTGAGCTCTTGAAAAATGATGTCTTCGCCCAGGCTATCTAGGTTTTCAAAACCTGCAATTCTTAATAATTTTGGGCAATTTTTGATGACAAGGCTTCCTTCAATCGATCGCAATGAGAAAAAAAGGGAGTCTGTAGTAAGCCGAGTTAAGGAAGAATCGCCTTGAATCACGAAGTCTCCTCCTACAGTATCTACCAAATTTAGGCCGTCAAGTGCAGTCAACGAAGTGCAATGGATCACGGCTAGATCGCCTTCTACCATGGTCAGACCGGAGTCCTTGAGCGGTCTAAGATCGATGATGTTATCTATGTTGTCATTGTCGTCTTGAATAATCAGACTACCACTGACTTTGATGCAGTGAAAAGAATCAACTTGACTTTGTGTGCTAAGTACTACATCTGCACATTGGCAGTATAGTGCAGAAGTGAACACTAAGAATAGTGCGCAAAGGCTTGATTTCTGGAGCATAGGGGTTAACTATTACTTTCAAAGTACTAAGATAATTAAATATGTTTCCTAGCTGGTAATAGTACGAGTCCTCAATTCTAAAGAGATGGAATATGGCATTGAACTGTTGTACGATGCAGGTGGACATCAAGTAGTTAATACTAATGGCAGTCGGATTACAAAGTACCTACGAAGGTTTTGAGCACCACAGAAGTTTTCGAAACCTTCCAAACTAAATTTTCAAAAATAGGCGGTCGTTTAGCGTTCTATTCTTTTGATGCGAATGAATTCCTGAGAACCATTCTTGTAGAGATAGGCTTTGAAAACTATGCGTCAATTTTTGTAGTGATCGAAGAAGATTAAGTTGCATCGGATAGCGAGAAAGCCGTCGATGCGCCTGGACTCAACAACAAAAAAATCCAGCACTCTATAGCATAGGACTTTTTATCAAAATCAGACTAGTTTAGAAATGTAAATATCTTGCCTAGTAGGAGTCTGTAGTTTTTCTTAGAGACTATCTTACTTCAGCCATTCCTTCACATCCACTACCTCAAAATACGGATTGCTTTCAAACAAGTGTTTTATGATGGGAATATGATCTGCTCCCATAAGAAGAAAAATCCCTTTTTCATTATAGGATAGTTGATTGATCATCTTGGTATAGATCATAATATTTCTTCGATACCAATCAGCGGTTATCGCAGCTCCGATTAGGGTGTCATCATCTTCATAGTTATAATAATCCTTACTTCCGATAAGTGGAAGATTGGTGACATAGCTACTATGTGAACTTTTCATCACGGCCTCACTATTGATCCATTTCATGTAGTCAAATAAAGTGCTGTTGTATATAATGGAATCTTCATCAAGCCGACTATCTTCCCGGATAACAGTTCCTTTAGCTGTGGCATCCACAAACCCCATTTGGCCATTTTCATTAGCATACTTGTGGGCTTCTTCAGCCAAGTACCCATACCTTCCAGGGTTGTCACACTGATATACTTTTTTGTGATTCAACATCTTAGCTACCTTAAAACCTACTTGAAATATCTCATTTTTAGCTTTGATCTTTTCTCTATTGAGGTAAATCTGAAATAAGCTATCTAATTTGTTTTGGAATTCAAATTCTGGTTGTCTTTCGACAAATACTTTATCGGGTCTTTGTTTAGCAATCGCTTCACAAAGTTGTCCAATGCTTTTCTGATGTTCCTGATCCAAGACATTATAGGTACTATCCATTTGAGCAAAATGAAAAGTTCCCAATAGATAGACCTTGATTTTATTCGTTTCCGAATCAAATGTTATTTGTCCCACACAACTCGTAAAGAAAAAACAAAGCAAAAAGACGTAAAGGTATCTCATGATCAGTTCGTTTTAGTTATCAATCAACTAAACTTACTCTATTTCATAAGGGCATTTTTAATTCTTATCCCAGATCCCAAGTCTGCCCAATAATCATATGCTTTTAGACAACGAATAATTTCGTTGTACAGAACGGGTATTTCATCCGGTGATCCGCCTCAAAATAACCTTTGCTGAGTCTATTTGCTAGGTGGCATGCTCGGACGCACTTCTACCTTAGATGGAAGTGTGCGCGGATTCATTGTCAAAAGGTCCAAAACTAGTTTACCAATATCTTCTGGCTGTATTTTCCAAGCATCTGAGTCACTTGGTACATGGTTATTAAAGTAGGTAGCGACAGATCCCGGCATAATCGTGCTCACCTTTACACCTTCCTGACGCAAATCTAACATCAAGGCCTGCGTAAAACCTACAAGTCCAAATTTGCTAGCATTGTATGCCGTACCACGAGCAAAGAAATTAGTCCCAGCAAGACTTGCTATGGTAATGATATATCCCTTGGTAGAAATAACTTCTTCAAGAGAGGCTTTTACAGAATTGAAGACCCCAGTAAGATTGGTGTCAATAGTCTGATTCCACTGATCGCTGGTCATGTCTTGTATTTTTTCAAAATGTCCTACTCCAGCATTAGCAACCAAGACATCTAATCGACCAAATCTCGCCTTCACTGCAGCTACTGCTGCTGCCTCACTTGCTAAGTCGGTCACGTCTGACGCAAGAGCCAGAACCTCGCCCTTACCACTTTTTCGAAGCGCTTGCGCTGCACTCTCAGCTGCTCCAAGACTCCTACTCGTAATCGCTACCTTGGCTCCTTGATCCAAAAGCACTTCTGCGATTCCATAACCAATTCCCTTTGACCCTCCCGTAATAAGGATTACTTTGTCATTCAACATACTTTTCAAAATTTAGAATACTTAGAATAAAAAGGTAGCTAAAAAGTTCACCACTGAGAGTGACAATTGTCCTCCGAGTGACGACAATAGGGAGAAAATTTATTGGTGCTCAATACTGGACTCGAACCAGTGACTTCCGCCCTGTCAAGGCGACACTCTAAACCAACTGAGTTAATTGAGCAATTTATGATGGCTCAAACATACAATTTTGAGCCATAAAAGAAAAACTTCTCGAAGCTAGATTAAGTCTATGCCAGCTCGTTCAATCAGA
>CAZMYK010000333.1:0-5159 GCA_964570435.1 uncultured Saprospiraceae bacterium
ATGCAATGAACAATGATTGCGATATCGCCATCATCGATACTGCCGGGCGGCTTCACACCAAGTTAAACTTGATGAAGGAGTTGACCAAGATTAAAAACTCGATAGATAAAAAGTCACCTGGAGCTCCGCACGATGTAATGTTGGTGTTGGATGCTACGACTGGCCAGAATGCAATAGAACAAGCAACAAAATTCACAGAAGCAACCGATGTGACCTCGCTCGCCTTGACAAAGCTAGATGGAACAGCAAAGGGTGGTGTTGCAATCGGGATATCAGATCAATTTAAGATTCCAATAAAGTACATTGGTGTAGGAGAAGGGATCGAGCAACTGCAGATTTTCAACAAGAGTGCCTTTGTTGATTCTCTTTTTAAGGGCAGTGAATCTCTGTAAGTCTTCTTAGTCTTATAATCATCAATTTTTATCTATAATACCCTACTCGCGAAATATCTTGTCGTAAATTAACGTAGTACTAGTATACTTTCCGATCATGGCAGACAAGAATTATATCAAAGCGCTAAGAAGGGCTAAAGCACGACGTAACTTTTACACATCCTTGATGGTATTTATTCCTATAGGTTTCACCCTCTTCTTTCTGAATATCACTGTAGTTGGTAGGAACATGCCTTGGAGCATGATTCCGATCTCTATATTCGGCATTGTAATCGTCATACAGCGTTTGTTGATTTTTAGAAAACCGCAACGCCATGTCTTTTCCAAGGACTACTTGGAGTACCAAACAGAAAAGGAGCTCAGACTATTGGAATTCGAAGACGATGTGGATGAGCAAGATGCCGAGAGACTAGAACTAGGCCACTTAGATCTCCAACCCCTTAAGAGGAACTTGGATGAAGGGATGGTGTAGGTCTCCATTCAATATTTTTCCCTCACCAAAATCTACGTCCAAGCTCTAGAAATATTCGAAGCCCAATGTTTCAAGTATCACTATTTGCTGCTACTTTGCAATACTGCATATCAAAAAAAGTCGTGGCCAACTTAAGATAAGGGCACGAGAATTTTACTATTCATGAGAGGAACAGGCATGCGAAGCTTCCAAACACCTAGTCTGCTATCTGCCCTTCCCCCTTACCGATGTCTCCTATGTTCACAGCATCATAACCTAGAGACAACATAGCGTAGAATCTAACAAGGTAGCCATCGCCTAAGGCAGTTTTGAAAACCATTTTTTGCTTTACATCAGGATCTAATATCGTTGTTAGATCTTCCGGCGCATCTTCACCGATGCCAAAATCCCAATTCTTTTCAATGAAGAGGACATCCTTGGGTATCTTCACAATTTCCGCAGCACCCTCGTAGGGATACGTATTGCGTTTTTCAGTCTTGGCCAATTCAAGTGCAATTCCTGGTGTCATCCCTCCAAATGCGGGATCATAGTACAAGGTAGAGTCATATATAAAGGGAGATGGCATCGCATACCTAACAGTAGAGTCTGGTTCACCGAGAACATATTCAATCGGATAAATTCCCATATCTTCTCCAGTAACATTAAGATGGCCTGTGCCCGTTACAGTGAATTCAAAAGTGGCATCATTAATCTGCAACTGGTGAGGCCCTTGAGTAAGCCTAAGTTTAGGATAAGACTGTGAAGTATCTATTGTCGCCAAGTCTATTTCATCAACAATTACTTTATTTTCCTTGGCAAAGTCCCCATCAAATGAAACCCTGAATTTTCTCGGTCCACAGGAGAATGCTAGGGTCGCCGCAATCATCGTAGCTAGGGTCAGCAGGCTGTTTGATTTATTCATTTCGTTAAGTTTTGATTTACTAGTAATACGACTTTCCAATCAAACCGGCAATAAAAAGCACTACTTGGTGGTAGAAATTGATCCCTAATACGCCCACTTTCCAGTAAAGGCATTGTAAAAATTCACTCCAAATTTGTAAGAGATTGAAGCTTTTTCTAGACTATTGTCCCTTGTAGCGGCATAGGCTGCGAACTGCACTTGCTCCCCAAAAATCTTAAATTTCCTCCCCAAGCCAACGTATAGCTCAGCGTGCAGAAAATCCTGGTCCGGAATACTAAGTGCGCTAGCACCTGCGATCAATTCCAACTGTAGGTAATTCACCAATGGGATCTTATCCATAATAAAACCATTGAAGTGGTGGATTGCCATCGCTTGGAGATAGGTCTTATTCGTAGATAAGGTAGGACCTAGGAGCTGATAATCTCGAAGAGGGTCCGCAAATAGATAAGGCGTGCTCCCTCTGAAGTACTTATATTCAATGAATCTCAGGCTTCTAGTATTCAAAAAACTGCCACCTAGGACTAGCCAATTCGTATTCCCAAACTTAGTCAAGGGCATTTCTTGGGATAATCGCAGTTCTACGTAGTCGAAGTTGACTTCTGACCTCCCGATTCCAGGTATTCCCTTGTGATACTTGAAATTCAGAGTTGGATAGTTATTACCAAGTACAATCTTCTTTCTTCCCCTTGTGATGTATTTTTGACCAAATTTGTAGATCAGGTCTAGTTCAAAAATGAAAGAGCGATACCGTTCAAATGCTGAGGGAGCATTCGAACCGCCAAAGACAAAATCGGACCACCCAGCAAGATTCAAATCCTCGATCGATCGTTTATCCGCATACTTGACTTCACCTGTGGCATAGAGTCCATTAGTAACTTCCATAACATGGCCAACACTAAATCTTGTGTTGCGAATGTAATTCCCACGGCTTATGATATTCTGCAAAGACTCAAAGACTGTAATCAAGTCATAGGTATCGCCTACGCTCGCAAATACACGACCAAAGCGCTGCGGTAGATAGGTATATCCCACACGTAGACTTCCCTTTAGATCATTGTTCGCAAAACCGTAGTCAAAGTTGTACCTAAATCCCAATGAATTATTACTTGAGAACTCCTTTTCGATGTTTCCCGACAAACTTTGACGATAGCCACCAACACCAAGTGGCCTTACTGACTCCGCCAAAGACGCGAAGTAAAGTTCTAAGCCCTTTGATCGGTTTCTATAGTTCACTCCGGACCAGACTACATTAAGGAAGGTAATCTTATTGTAATCTGAATCTTGCTTCATATAGAATTCCTTACTGTGTTCATAGTTCCAAACAGAATCCTGCTTAAAGATGAATTCCCTTTCATCCGGAGCAATATGGATTCCCTTAGGCCGAAGTTTTTCCCAGATTAAAGTATCGCGCTCCAATGCCTCTTCGGAATACTTGATCAACTCACTAGAAAAGAAGTTTTTAGAGAATTCAGGTGATGTGTCAAATTCAGTATCCACGATCTCAGTTTTCACATTGTACCGTTTCTTACCAATCCTAGCCTCATAGGAGAAGTTTCTCCCTGTAGCTCTGAATTCACCATCCGCCACCTCTTCATAGGTCACATTAAAGTAAAACTTGTTAAATGCGTTAATTACATTATCAGCCAATGATAGCTCAGCGTAAGACACTACCCAATCTGCGCCATTTACAATAATATCCCCTTTAAAAAGTGGCGCCTTCTTAAAAATAGGGTCAACAGAGATTCTAAATATGCTATCTCCGTCTTCCACCTTAATTTCTTTCAATCTAAAGCGATAATTCACAAAGGCACCCGCTCCAAGAGGAGAAGTAATGGGCCTGTCTGTCAATGTTGGATTGTTAATTACATTGTCGTAAAGTTCAATGTTAGCTTCCCGTGGATTCCTGAAAAATTCTATTGGATTATACTCTACACCCTGCCCACTTCCTCGAAACTCACGGTCTATATCCATCCTATTGTAGCGTTGTAACTGATCGTCTGTAGAATTAATCAATTCACCAAGCACTTCGGCCTTGTATTTTCGGTTGGAGTAATGTTGCCGCGTAGCTATCTCACTTAGAAATACGATATCGTAACCTTCTTCGACCACCACTGTATCTTCTGGCTCAGAGGCAGGTCGAAAACGTTCCATCTGCGTCTTAATATAGTTCGTATTGCTGAAACTTGCATTGTCGGTCAGTATCTTGCCCTTATTGGCGATCACCTTCCTAATAATTTTATTTCCTAGTCTCGTCTTCTTGGCTTCCACTGTGACACCTTGGATTTCCACGTCGCTTGGGCTTAGGAATACTTCTATAAAGGTATCTTGTTTGAGATCTAGAAATTGGATCTTCTTACTATAGGTCAATATGCTAAAGTGCAGTTCATTTTTACCTGCTGGTGCAATCAATTCAAATCTACCGCCCTCATCCGTGTCTGTGCCAAAGGATGAGTTGGGAATGAACACATTGACAAATGGAATTGCTTCCTTGGAAATAGAATCTTTGACCACCCCTGTGATGACCTGTCCGTTGAGAAAAGATGCAGACAAGAAAAATAGTACGAGTGTATATAGCCTCATTCTTGGGCGAAGTTGCACATTAAATATAGAACTTAAACGAAATTTAGACAGAATTAGTTTTTCTCGAGATAATTGAATTACTTTGATCGAATGAAAGGAAATTACTCAATCTTATTGGTGTGTATTATAATGTGCTTGGTACAATGCAGTGAGAAGACAAGTCAACCTACAGAAGAACCGAGTATGACAGATCCCATCCTATTTGTAGGAACCTACACCGACAAGGAAGGGCATGTGGATGGTCAGGCTGATGGCATCTATGCCCTCAGTTTCAATCGCGAAAGCAGTACCCTTTCAGCAACAAATTTGACAATAGGAACTACAAATCCTTCCTACATCTATGTAGATGGTGAAAATAAGAAGCTGTATGGTGTTCAAGAAAAAGTGGGAGGTCAAGAAATGTTGTCCGCTTTTTCCTACGATGAGGGAGGTATCAAACACTTGAATAGTATAGCTGCTGGAGGTGGAGCTCCTTGCTATATCACTAAGATCAGGGACCATATTCTAACTGCCAACTATGCGGGTGGTAGTCACGGTGTTTTTTCGCTTACTTCAGATGGGAGTCTGGGCATAAGCACACAAACAATCACCAATGAGGGACAGGGTCCGAGCGGTAGACAAGAATCCCCGCATGCACATATGATCACAGAGAACCCGCATACAGGACAAGTCTTGGGAGTGGACCTAGGTACAGACGTGGTCACCTTTTATGATTTTGATGCTGCAGCTGGAAAACTGAGTGTCGACTTTGAGCTCAAGTTAGAGCCTGGATCTGGTCCTCGGCACGTTGATTTTCATCCTAGTCAAGACATCA
>CAZMYK010000334.1:0-842 GCA_964570435.1 uncultured Saprospiraceae bacterium
AATTCAAGGTGATTCCACCTACATTTTGAATTTCGGCCCTGACCACATCGACACATTCGACCTATTTGAAGTGGGCGGTATCACAAAGGTGTTCACTGCAACCTTGGCCACCAAACTCCACATTAACGGACAGCTGGATCTGAAAAGACCGATCAATAGCTACCTGCCAATGATTTACCACAATAAGGACCTTTCGGAAAACACCCTTGAAGACCTTCTGATGCATAAGATAAAATTCCCAAAGCGGCCGGCTGATTTGAGCAAGAAGGAAGTTGACCTAAGTGATCCATATGCTTATTACTCGAAGGAGGACGTGCTGCAATACTATGCCTCCTTTGTCCTTCCAAAGGGAAGTAATTGGCCGCGGAAGTCCGTAGATTATTCGCACGTGAACTATGCCTTACTAGAGATTATTCTCGAATCAGAAATCAAAATGCCGCTTGAAGACCTCTACCAAGTCCACTTGTTTCAAGACTATGACCTTCAAAATACATCCTTGAACTTTCCGAGCACTGCCTTGGCAAGTGGGTATGACCGATCCAACAAAATTCCAGATCCATGGACCTATCAAAGCTTTGCTGGCTCCGAAGGTCTCGCAACTTGCATGCATGACCTGCTAGCTTTTATGCGGGCATCCATTGCGGGCGAGTTTGTAGAAATGAATGAGTCCCAGATCTATAGACCGCAGTCGAAGATTAGTAAAAAGTTGGCCCACAGCTATGCGTGGTACATTATGGCATCAAAGAAGACGGGGCAAATTTACACTCATTCTGGTGTGACTGAAAGACACAAGGCCTACATGCACTTCAAGAAAGAATCTCGGACAGGGGTTGTGATTCTTT
>CAZMYK010000334.1:852-5159 GCA_964570435.1 uncultured Saprospiraceae bacterium
ATCAAGTTTGGGAGTTGGGGAACTAGGAATGCTTATTTTGCGTATGATAAATAAGAACTGGAAGTAAAAAATTAGAATGGGAAAGAAAAACAAGGGTGGCGCTCCAAAAATTGGCAGCTTGGTATTCACAACTGGTAAGGAAGGCAATAGCTTCTTCGATGGATTGCAGTTAGATGACGTGACGGGCGATGAACTTGCACCTGCCAATCTCAATCTTAGGGTGTATCGTGACAGGAAGATGCGACGTGGCAAGGTAGCTACCATTGTGATTGGCTGGAGGGGGAATCTGAACACCCTAAAGGAACTAGGAAAGGACCTAAAGAAGCAATGTGGAGTAGGCGGATCAGTCAAGAATAATGAGATAATCATACAAGGCAACTTTAGAGACAAGGTTGTCAAACTCTTAATAGAGCGAGGATATACAGGGACGAAGGCAACGGGAGGCTAGAAGTTCTCTGATTTTCCGGCTACTCTCTACCTTTCAAAACTGCAGGTAGCAGTTTTCCCATTAACATTTAAGACCATTTGGTACTTTCCCTTTTTGAGCCAAGTGAGGTCTTCCCAAACTAACACATTGCTCCCATTTTCAATTGTATGTCTATACACATCCATGAGTTCCCTTCTTTCGTCATAAAGAAAAATTGCAAGTTGTCCACTTTCTTGACCTTGAATTTCAATCCATTTCTTTGTATTCTTATATGGATATGCAATTCGCAGGTCAGCATCCATTAACGCTAGTTGATTCTCAAGGCTAAATTCAGTTTCCATATTTTCAACTAGGTATTCATCAAAAGCGACGTCCTTTTTTAACTCCTGCCAATCCATCATATTGACCCGAGAAAACATCTGGGGGTAGTACAAGGAGTCAGAAATATCTGCATACTTGTCCCAATAGCTTGTTGCTGCAGAGATGCTGCTAAGAAGTTCCCCTTGGTTGCTGTTCGATCCTGCAGCAGCAAGTTCTAACAAAATGGATGCATTGATCTTCTGCGCATAATACTTCCCTAGCCAAGCAACTGCTTCAAGGTCAGCCTTGACACTTTCCGAATCAGCACTTCCCAAATTGATTTTCTTGACACTTGAAAGGACTTGATCGCTCCAATAATGTAGACTATCAACAATGCTTGCTGGACTAATTGATTTAGAAATGTCTTGATCACTAGACTTACTAGCGATAAAGGCCTTTGGTGTTTGGATCGGCTCGCCTGCCATCACGGGCCCATTTCTAAAATAGGGTGCGTACTTAAATGATTCTCTGGACGAACACATTTCTGGAGACCAATGACGATCTCCGGTGTGAAAGACAAATCGATTAATCTGGGGAACAATCTTAGATGCTGCCTGCCAAGTTTCTAGAAGCACTTGCTCATCAGTGGTCTGGTAGTGATTCGCTAGCATTTTTTCAAAGTGATCATTCGTCATTCCATTGTCGTAGCCCAACCTACCCCAGAGCATAAACTTATACCAATGTTTGTCCAACTCCATAGTGCCGCTAATAGCTGGGGACCGATCTGAGAAGACCCTGCCAAAGACATAGCCATCAGCTCCCATGTGGTAGCCAGCAGTAATATTTTCGGGTAGATTTCCTAGGAAGGTTCTCACATAATCGGGGTCGCCCCATCGAAAGACGAATATGTCATCATTTCTCAAGTTCCACCAGCACTTGAGTCCCTCGCTTTGCAAGGAAGACTTGAGTGCACCTATGAAGGGTGATTCCTTTGGAGAAGAGTAGATTCTTGCCTTGATGTACTTGTAGCCAACATCAAAAGGATCGGGGTAGTCATCCCAGTACTTCATAATTTGATCAAACTTGGAATACCAGACTCTATGTACAAAGTGAATTTCTCGTTCTGGGTTGACTTCCTTGTAGTCCAGGATTCCTTTTCCATAGGTTTCCCATAGCCACCTTTCTCTTTCATCGGCAACGTCTTTTCCTTCTTCCACATGCATTCTTTCACCAGCTGTCACTCCTATGCCTTTAATCTGGGGATAGGTTTCCAGGAATACTCTGATGGCCTCCCTGTAGTAAGCCTTTGTTTCCGGATTATCAATTTCATCTGTAAGCCCATATTTTCCAAAGGTGCCATTTGTGTAGATGTTCCAGGTAAATAAATAGAGGTCCACTCCCCTATCGCTGGCATAGTCAAAAACCTCCTGCCAGAAAGAAACCTTATCCTGGATCGTCATTTCCTTGACCACCGAGAGGTTCTTAAGCACGGTGTCATTCACTCCCCCAGCATCACTCCATTCTCCGACCATACCCATCGGCTTAGCGCTCGTTACGCATACATCATCCAAGGCAAGCTCGGGGTAGCTTGGCAGCTGAGTCATCACTTGAAACGGGTTAGGAGTCCATAATGAAAGTACATTGTACCGATGAATGGCCATCCGATCGAAGAAGGCCTTCCAAAACTCAATGTCCCACATATTTTCTATATTCTTCTGAGCAGCATCGCCCGTATCATCGTAACTTGGACTCCTGGCATCTAGCGGAATATTGAATTTAATCCCCCTGTTCAGATGATCGGGAGCCTTTCTTAGGTCAATATTCTGTAGGTCATATTCCAGCTCTATCATCTCCGCAATCTCTAGTCCCCCGTACATTAGTCCCTTTTCGCAACCTCCAGTAATTCTGACAGCACCGGTTTCAGATTGGATCAAAAAAGATTGCTCTCCAAGGGAGGAATCCAATTGATAGGTGACTTCTATGCTTTTTCCTTTCCTACGCAAAGCCTTGCTGACTTGCGACTTTGCAAAAGCAACTGTCGCTAATTCAGCTAAGCTATCAGAATGATTTAGAACTACCTTGGGAGACTTTGGGAACTGCCGCATGTCCGAAGACACATAGCTGGCCTTGCTTCCGAATGCAAGGGTTAGAAATAGAAGGAGGAAGTTGATTTGCTTGACCACTGCTAGCGTTTTTTATATTGAAATTCTTTTTCAAAATCACCTGCCAGGTAGTCCTCTGACTCAGGCAGGACAAATTGGTAGTCGTAGATATAATCTACTTCGACATTTAGACTGTCAGCTTCAAATTCCATGACGTGGCCGGCGAATTTCTCATCATCCGAAACAAAGTGTAGGTGGTAGGCTGCCACATTTATATTCCCTATGAATTCAGGGCAGAAAAAGCCCACCATGGTACCCGAAAAGTCTTCTCTCTCGAAGATTGGGCGATTTGGTATCAGTACGTCCAAGCCATCCTTAAAAGGTTTTTCCTGTTTACTGAGTCCTCCACACTTCATTTTCTTGAAGTGTCCGTGAATCTTAAAGGCATAGAATATGTTTTTCGATGGAAGCTCGGCATTAATTTTTTCCCTTAGACTAGAATAGTTGTCCACTCCATCCAAACTAAATGAGTCCTCTGCATCAAAAAAAGTGGCATTAGCATAGACGATCTTTGCATCGTCAGGAGCCTCATGCACCTGTCCATCTTCAGTCGCTTGGAATAGCTTGCCATCCAACATGATTAATTCTCCGTCTAACAGATTATAGGAACCCAAGGCAAGATCTCCCTTAGATTTCAATTCCGCGGCAGTCAGGCTCCCCTCGAAGATTTTGTTCACGAAGGCGTACCAAATGGAGTAGTGATAGAATTGGTCAGAGACTTCCTCAGCTTGATCCTGCAACTCACTGCCCTCTTGAGGCATAGGTGGTGATTGCTTGCAGGAATAAAGGAGTCCAATAAGTAGCAGTAGGATACACAAATTTCTCATCATTATAGTTTGCTGAGTGAACCTAAAGCTAAATTTATCCTTGCAGACTTCTTAGCATTTATGTGTTATTGATTGCAACTCAGGGCAAAAAAGTCAGCCGCTAGAATACTTGCCTACCCCATATTTTTCAAAGATTACGTACATTCAATCAAAAATTAACAGATGTCATTCAGAGCTTTGGCACTTATGCTGATGTGGTTTGTATTTGCAACTTCGAGTTGCACTGAAGGCTATAATTACGTAGAAGAAGGTGAGGCATCTTACTATGCGAATTTATTTATTGGTCGTAAGACTGCAAGTGGTGATGTTTTTTTTCAAGACAGTTTAACGGCTGCTCACAAGACCCTGCCCTTGGGTACAATTGTGAAGGTGACTAATGTGAAAAATGGAAAGAGTATAGAGGTCAAGATTAATGATAGAGGGCCATTTGCGAAGGGTCGGGTCATTGACCTTACGCGTCGAGGCGCTGATTCTCTAGATTTTCTTAGGGCTGGACTAGCTGATGTGGTCTTAGAAGCGATCGTTGATGAGGATTTTTTGGAGGAGGAGTGAGGGTTCTTGCCATTTCAAATTATTGGTGGTATATGACAG
>CAZMYK010000335.1:0-5155 GCA_964570435.1 uncultured Saprospiraceae bacterium
TTAACATGTTGAAATACGGTGACGCAATATTGAAGCACTTTCCAGAAGGTATCCACCTAAATATACCAGAAGGGGGATATGTGTTCTGGATTAAGCTGCCAGATGAACTTGATGGCTACAAGTTGTATAGGAGGGCCATTGGTGTTAAAATTCTGATATCACCAGGAGAGGTATTTTCAAGCAAGGGTCTTTATAAGAACTTCATCAGAATAAGCTACGCTGAGCCTTTCAACAATGAGGTGGAGCAGGCATTGATGAAAATTGGTGATCTCGCCGCTCTTATGTTGACGCAGAATGAAGCAGCCGCAAGCTGATCACTGCTGGTCTATGCAGTAAGATGTAGAGATCTTTATCGCAGCTTGAAATTATTGATGCTTAAGCCTCCAAGTCCACGGTACTTTCCTACAGTCGGCTTGAAATTCACCTCGGTATTTTCGAACAGGAGCTCATTTCCAAGGCTGACTTCGATCTTACCATCCTGGTCTTCTTTTGCATGAAATTGCAGTGTGTTGGATCGTTCTAGCATATTGAATTCCATGATTTCACGACAATCCTTGCCTTCAAAAAACTTCAAAAACCGTACTTCAGATTCTGCAGGAATAAATTCGAAAGAGTAGTACTCATTGGCATTACCCCACTTGATGTAGAAGTTGGCCTCACTGCTCACCTTTTCCAACGTAGCTTCCAATTCATAGCCGGAATTTACCTGCCCGTCTTTGATCTCTGGGGCGAAAAAGAAGGAGCTTTCCACCTTTTCTACGTTATCGATCATTGAATTTTCCTCCAAGGTCTTGTCGCAAGAGGTGAATGTGGTAAGGGCAAGGAAGGCAAGAATAAGGGTAGCGAGTCTCATACTTTGATTTTTTTCTTTTCAATGTTAAGTAAATACTATAAAATGAACACAAAGGATTGAATTAAATCTTTCAGGAGATATACGTTCACTTTAAAGAGTAACGATTTTCTAAGTCAATCGTTTAGGTCTACGTTGGATTATTTTCAAGTTCTTATTAGCTTACGCAGCTGCAATTGTGCAACTCCCTAGATTATGCCTTGTCTATCTTGGTAGCTAGGATTAATAGACTGAAATGGTCAAAAAGCTAATGATTACTAATATTAGAATGATCAACAAAGGCCAGACAAATTTCAAAAAACGGTCATAGCCAATGTGGGCCACGCCTAGAAAAGTAAGTATCAAGCTTGTAGGGTTGATCAAATTAAAGAGACCATTACCATACTGATAGGCATTGACCATAACTTCACGCCCTATATCAACCGTATCGGACAAGGGAGCTATTATCGGTACCGTCAGCACAGCCATACCTGAGGTAGATGGCACAAAAAAGGTCAACAGATTATAGATGCCAAAAAGGGCATTAATGAAGACACCTTTCTCCATACCCTGAGTAAATCCTCCTGCGTAATATAGGATTGTGTCGCTTATAAGGCCATCTGTCATCAAGATTGAAATGCCCCTAGCGAGCCCTATGATAAAGGCAACACTGAGTAGCTCTCCTGCTCCTTTCATGAATGCATTCACAAAGTCCAATTCCTTCATCCTTGCAATGATCCCTATTGCTATTGCTCCAACTAGAAAAACACTGGTCATTTCTACAAACCACCAGTCAAGCATTATCACCCCACTTACCATTGCAACAAAGCATAGCACAAAGACAAGGAGTATCAGTTTATGTCTGCTAGTCAACTTGAGAGAATGAAGATCTTGAGATAGGCCAAATAGCTTTTCAAGTTCCGCCTTTTGTTGATAGATCACGGACTTGCTAGGGTCGACCCGCACTTTTTTGGCATACCGGAGAATGTAGATGATGGTGATGATAACACATATGACGAACATAATGACCCGCCCTTGCAGACCCGTAGTCCATAAAATGCCTGCTGCGTCCGACGCTAGGATGGTGGAAAAGGGATTGGTCGTGCTTGTCATTACACCCACCTGTGATCCAAGAAAAACGCATGCTATGGGAACGATCGCATCATACTTTGCGGCTAAGAAAAGTGGAATCAAGATGGGTAGAAATGCGACGCCTTCTTCTCCAAAACCAAAACTAGTTCCACCCAAGGCTGTAAGCAAGATGGTGGTGATGATGAGGATGTATTCGCGACCCTTTAATGACTCGGATAGCTTCTGAACTCCAGCGCTGAAAGCACCTGACTTTTCTACCACAGCTACAATGCCTCCAATAATTAGAATTAAAAAAATAATATCAGCTGTTTCAATTAGTCCCTTGATCGGAGCTTGCACGAATTCGAAGACACCCTGAGGGCGTGCTTCAAGTGACTTATAAGTGCCTGGTATGCTAATGGCTTTGTAGATCGCCCCGGAAGTGAAGTTCTCTAAGGGAATTTGAATATTCAAGTCTTCCAATGTCGCCGAAATCGCCGGTAATTTCTCCGCTTTCCCATCGACGGTTTTGATGAAGACATTTTCAGATGAATCATATGCTAAAGTTGCATACTGTCCTGCTGGTATCAGCCAAGTCAAAATTGCAACAAACGCCGCTATAACTAAGAGGATGAGATGTGCTGTCGGGAATTTTCTTTTTTTCATAAGTCAGCTCAATTTACAAAGTTCTTCTTGGCCTTAGTTTCAGCTCATGTTGTATTTGCTATCAGAGAAAGACTTACGCAGCGTCCGTATTTCTCAGTAAGTTCATGCTGATTGCAAACATGCCCGTAGCAGTCTAAGGAAAAGTAAGTAATTTACGGACAATTGCCTAAATTTCTTCATAGTCTAAATGAAATTATATGCGCATCCTATTAACTGGAGCCTCTGGTACTGTTGGAAAAGAAGCATTGGATTTGTTATCTAAGAATCGAGCTTACGAGGTCATCGTTTTTGATGTTGAAAACAAAAGATCAAAGGCCATTTTTAGAAAGTATGCAGGCGCTATCACCATCCAATATGGAGATATTCGAGATATACAGCAGGTGGAAAAGGCTTGTAATGAAATAGACATCGTCATCCACCTAGCTGCTATTATCCCTCCACTAGCGGATGAAAAACCAGAATTTGCGCGTGAGGTTAACGAGGTAGGTACTAGAAACCTAATCACCTCCATCCAAAAGTACTCACCCAATGCTTTCTTTCTGTACAGTTCTTCCGTTTCAGTTTATGGAGACAGACTTGAAGACTACCTCATTAATGTAGGAGATAAATTGCAAGCGAGCCATGGTGATGAGTACGCTAAAACCAAGATAGCTGCCGAGAAAATGATCCAAGCAAGTAAGCTGCAATGGTCGATCTTCAGGTTGTCAGCGATCATGGGAATAGGTAATCATAAGATGAGCGGTCTCATGTTTCATATGCCTCTTGATACAAAACTAGAGATAGCCACTCCGAGAGACACGGCAAGGGCTTTTGTCAATGCGATAGATAAGCAGGACCTCTTGAATCATAGGATATTTAATCTTGGTGGAGGTTCGACTTGTCGTTTGACCTCAAGAGCATTCATGACGAAAAACTTTGAGCTTGCAGGCCTAGGTAAACTAGATTTTCCACCGAAATCATTTGCGGAGAAGAACTTCCACTGCGGCTACTATCAGGATGGTAATGTACTAGAGGAAATTGTCAACTTTAGACAAGATACGCTAGAGAGCTACTTTGCTGCAGTGGAAGCTTCGATTTCAGCTCCCCAGAAATGGATCACCAGGGTATTGAGCCCTCTGATAAAGCGCTACTTGAGCAGTCTATCTGAACCCTTGAAGGCTTTTCGGGAAAAGGATGAAGAAGTAATGCAAAGGTTCTTCAATCAGTAGCTGATCTACTTATGGCCCTAATTAGGTCACAAGGAAAAACCCTCAATAAGAAAGCCCAACAACATTAAGTTGTCAGGCTTCTATTACCTTTGGATTTAAGTCTGTTTGTAGATTAGATCAATCCACCTAGTAGACCTAGTGAAGATTCTAATTTCTTAGAAACTGCTTTTTGGGCCCATTTTCCTGCAAATCCTGATTTATCTAATTTTGGTGCCTTTTTGACAATTTTGTCAAGAGACTTTGTAATTTTATCTACCGATTTTCCTCCCTCAAGCAAACTCATTCCACCTTTTAGAAGGTTAACGTTAGAGAGCAAAGAAGCACTGTTTCCAAGAAGACTTCCTCCCTTCACCATTTGATTCAAGTTCATTGCACCGAGTAACATCTTCACTGTCTGAATGATCTTCTGAACGCCAGCAATATTTGCCGTACCTCCCTTCAATGCTGGAAGTACTTTGTTTAATGCACCTACCTGCGAAAGTATCTTGCTTGCAAAGTCACCGCTAGATGCCTGTGTGCTTTTGGTCAAAAGTCCCATGGCCGTTCCTAGAATTGCACCTGATTCTGCTTGCTTACCTTGGTCTAATAAGCCTAGGGCGTTATCAAGCATGCCGATATCAAAACTCTGTGCCTTAGTTTGGGTAGAGAATAAGAATGAAAAAGAGATTAGTAGTACCGCTAATTTCGTCATTGTATTATTATTTTAGTTTATAATTATGTTTGCTGTGCCTGGTAGGACAGCTCACTTCTTTATGACGTCGCTTTAAAGCAATGTCACAAGCTTTTTAGGAAGAAATCACAAGATGTGTCGTTCTGCAAAGTAGTTCTCGACCAACTCCTTGTTAAAGATCGGTTATTTCTGGAAGTCCTTCACTTCTAAATCTGTTTAGGACCTGCATTTTTTCATGACGGTAGCAAAGTGAGGAAGCTTTAGAAGTAGCGCTACTTATTGTGACTTTACAAACTTAAGGATTTGCGTCTTTTTACTCCCTCCTTGCGCACTTGTTACGAATGCGCGGAGGGTGTAGAGACCAGCAGGCAAATCTTGAATGTCTTGGTCTAAACTTGTCTTTCCTGATGGAATTGTCCTATTTTCCAGGCTTCTTACCTTTCTACCTTTCATACTAAAGACTTCTAAGTTGAGCTTACTAGCAACAGTGGTGAAGATGTCTACCTGGAGTAGGTTTGATGAGGGGTTCTGACGAATTTGCATTAAATCGGTAACTGTCAGAACTTCAGTATTAAGATTACTAATAGCAGATGTGTTATAGCTTGGCCCAGTATTTTCTTCAGTCGCGATCGGTTGGATTGGAATTTCATGAGGTGCTTCGTTGCAACCCAAGTCCCTCTCTTCTACTGCAGCAGGTCTAGCCTGGCCCAT
>CAZMYK010000336.1:0-5145 GCA_964570435.1 uncultured Saprospiraceae bacterium
CGCTACCTGCCCCAACAAATATTCTCACCCGACGATCGAAATACCGACTACCTTCATGACTACTTAGACGACTATATTCCATTGAAATTGGACAAGGAAATGCTCTTAAGTCTGGTCGATGCCCAATACGAAGCCATCGAACTCACGCTCCCATTTACCAACGGTGAAGTTCTTACAGCAAAGTTAATCAATCACGATATAAGAGCTGAAGGATTTTCTATCATTGACTTAAGTACAAAAGAAAGTTTGCCTGCTCCAAAGGCAGCATTCTATAGAGGGACCTTAGACCGGAAGGTCGATGCGCTAGCTGGAGTCAGCTTCTTCGAGGAAAATTTATACGGAATTTTTGCAAGCAAGTATATGGGCAACATTGCCCTTGTCCCAGATCCAATCAACCCTGGTGATGGAGAAAATTACATCTTATATGCAGACAAAGATCTGAAGCAAGAAAGACAGGCTACATGTGACGCTGATCACCTTAGCCACCTGGAGGAGTATACTCAAAGTGCTCCTCGTTCAAATGTTTATAGTACTTGTGGGGACGTCGAAATCTATCTTGAAGCTACGAATAAGCTCTACAAAGAGAATGGATCGAACACAACAACTACTACCAACTTTGTTACCGCTTTTTTCAACAATTCAGCGATTCTATTTAGAAACGAGGGAATTTACACAAGCATCAAGAAAATAGGAATTAATACACTTGAAGATGGATATACAAATCTGACCAGCTCTTTTGAGAATCTGAATAGGTTTGGCGACATCACAAGAAACAATTACCAGCAATATGGTGCTGAACTAGCCCACCTAGTGGATTACGATGCAGATGGTCTAGGAGGCGCAGCGTGGAAGAACGCAATGTGTAGCAACTACTTCTACTTTTCTTCCAAAGACACGCATCATGGCGCATATGCTTACAGCTCTGTGTTAACCAGCACTTCTCCCTTTTCTGACTTTCCACTCGCAGTTTTTGTTTTCACCCATGAAATGGGACATAATTTGGGCTCCCAGCATACCCAATGGTGTGGATGGGAAGGCGGTGCAATAGATGATTGTGCAACGGTCGAGAATGGACCTTGTAATGCAGGACCTACTCCAAGCAATGGCGGAACCATTATGTCTTACTGCCACACCAAGCCTGCTGGAATCAACTTTAGTGCTGGTTTTGGAGAGCAGCCTGGCAATGAGATCAGGTCTAAGGTGGCAAGCAAGACGTGTGTGGAGGAATATCTTCCTTCGAAGCAAGTAGCTACTGCTGCAAATCAAACGGTGACTGCTAATCGGGAGTGTACTGATGAGGATGGGTGGACCAGTTATTACTTCGACAATGCTACAGCTGATGAAAACGATGACCTACTTCTACTTTCTGTCTTAAAAGGAAGTGAAGATATAGGCAACCTTGATGACGGAAGCTTGCGTGTTCAGATCAAAACGTCATCAAACGCAGGTAATGGCTCGACGGCAATTACTAGCCCAGGATATAACATGAGTGCTGACTGGCATGTCATGAATAGATGGTTCGAGCTTCTACCGACTGAGGAGCCTAGCCAACCTGTGACCGTAAGATTTCCTTACACCAATGATGACTTGGTCGATGTGATGATTAACCAACCAGAAGTACTAAGACACACGGACTTAATTTTCTATAAGGTAAGCGCACCTGGTGACCCTAACCCAGACAATGGACACCAAGACGTTTCTAGTGATGACATCATCTTCTACACGAATTCTGACCAAGCTTCTTTGGACACTTGGAATTATGTTAAAAGTGGTTCGATCCACTTCGCTGAATTTCAGGTGACTTCCTTTTCTGGAGGAGGTGGAGGATTCACACAGAATGTCCAATCGGCCTTACCTGTTGAAATCAAAAGTTTCGAAGCAGAAAAGACAGGTGAAATGGTATCGCTTAGATGGCTAACCTCTGTTGAAGTAGACAACGATTTTTTTACCATCGAAAGATCTTCTGATGGAATTAATTTTAGTGAAATTGGGAAGGTCTTGGGCAATGGAAGTAGCGTTACAGAAAATAAATATGAATTTTTTGATAGAAAACCTGTGGTAGGACTAAATTACTACCGTCTTAAACAAACAGACTACAATGGTAGTTTTGCACATCTCGGAATTAGAACCGTAGATTTTGAAGATGACAGAGATGTGAGTATTTATCCAAACCCATTACACACAGATCTTCTTTCCATAGATTACAAGACCAAGAAGTCGGAATCTAAGGTGGAAGTCTACATCAGAAACATAGAAGGGAAGCTAGTCTTCCAAAGTGAAGAAGAAGTTGCGAAGGGGAATAATACCATGAATCTCTCTCTAGGAAACATGATCGCTGGCATTTATATGGTGCAAGTAGTTTCAGGAGGGGAGGTTCATACCACAAAGTTGATTAAAGATTAAGCGTATTTAGATTTTAAAAAATCTTACTCAAAGTGCCTCGAAGGAAATGTCTTTCGGGGTTTTTTTTATTTTTTTAAGAATAGAGTAGGGGGAAGTCTAAACAATTGAGTCATATATACGAACGACACAATGAAAAGCTAAAGAACAAATAATGAGTTTGGCTGGAAAAAGAAGCTTTGAGCAATCAAGGCTTCTTTATTTTTTACCCCACCTAGTACTTTTGTTGTGACATAAACTTACCTTCTTAGCAGACATTTCCATTTCCTAGTCTAACCCTTTCACAGTCCCCCAAAAATCACTAGAAATAGCTCTTTTTAATCTTCTAGCCGTACTTCTTGTCCTCGTGAAATACTTTGTATCAAGGCAGAAAGGATAATCACAGAGAAACAGCCCACAACATTGAACCAAAGATAAGAGTCAGTAAGTTGCGTAAGAACAAAGACAATCAACTGGGCACCAATTGCTCCAAAGAAGACAGCCCGCGACTTCACCTTCTTAATGTAAAAGGCGACTAGGAAGATTCCTAAGATTGTTCCATAGAAGACCGAACCAATATAGTTGACAAGCTGGATAAGATTGTCAAAGAGGCTTGCGGTGCTGGCTACAATGATGGCAATCACCCCCCACATCAAGGTGAAGAGCTTACTCGCTCTTAAATAGTCCTTATCTGATATTTCTTTTTTTAGATTCCGCTTGTACAGGTCCACCGCTGTCGTTGTTCCTAGCGCATTAATTTCCGCGGCGGTTGATGACATTGCTGCAGAGAGGATAACTGCTAGGAGTAAGCCTATCAGGCCCTTGGGAAGGTACTTCAAGATGAAGCTGAGAAAAACATAGTCTCGGTCATTGGATTCTATCTTTAGTTCAGACCTGTCCATGAGCTTGCGCCCACTTTCACGGAGCTCTGAAAGTGCTCCTTCTTTATCTCTTAGATCTACCTTAATCTGTGCAAGGAGGCTTTCATTATTTGCGTTCGAGGCCTCGATAAACTGATTCGATAAGGAGGCTTTTTCCTCCTGGAGGATGTCATATTCTGATTCTAAGGCTGCGTATTCCCCGGCATACTGACTGCTCTTAATCAGCTTTTCAGCTGCTGGATTAAAGTTTAGTGGCTTCTGAGCGAATTGGAAAAAAACAAAAACCATGACCCCAACTAAAAGGATGAAGAACTGCAAAGGCAACTTGAAAAGACCATTGAAAAGAAGCCCAAGCCTGCTCTCACGCAGAGACCTCCCACTCAGGTAACGCTGAACTTGGGACTGATCAGTCCCAAAGTAGGCCAAGGCAAGAAAGAAACCTCCTGTAAGGCCAGACCACACGGTGTACCTGGTCTCTAAGTTGACAGAAAAATCAATAGCCTTAGTTTTTCCTGAAGCCCCAGCAAGATCCATGGCCGTTCGAAAGTTCATATCTTCTGGCAGAAGCCCAAGGATGATGAAGAAGGCAATGATCATTCCTCCTAGGATGATGACCATCTGCTGCTTCTGTGTTACAGATACCGCCTTTGTACCTCCTGAAACGGTGTATATAATGACAAGGACACCAATTACTAAGCAAGTAAGTCTAAGGTTCCAACCTAAAAGTACCGAGAATATGATGGCTGGAGCATAGATGGTTATTCCAGCAGCTAGTCCCCTTTGAATCAAGAAAAGAATCGCTGCTAGGGACCTAGTCTTCAGATCAAAGCGCCTCTCCAGGTATTCATATGCCGTGAATACCTTAAGCTTGTAAAAAATAGGAACAAAGGTGATACACAAAACGACCATGGCAAGTGGTAGTCCAAAGTAGAATTGAACAAAACCTAGGCCCTTATCGAAGGCCTGACCAGGTGTAGATAGAAAGGTGATAGCACTTGCTTGGGTAGCCATTACCGAAAGGCCTATGGTCCACCACTTCGAATCGTTACCGCCTTTTAAGTAGGCTTCCGATGTATTTTCAGAGCGGGTCTTATATATTCCGTAGGAAATGATGAATAGAAGCGTTCCACACAATATCGACCAATCTATTAGGCTCATTGATTATTGGGTCATCAAGGTTATAAGGAGAAAAATCACAAAGTAGAGCACATTCGCCCCGATCACTAAGATGTACATCTTAGTCCACTTAGTTTTGTCTTCATGCATATTATGGTCTGTTGTACTTTCCGATCGAAACTAAATTAGCAAAGATCCTATATGCCCCAGCCACACCTGGTGGTAACTCTCGAAACCAAGAGTAGCCTGTGTAGATAAAGTAGCCTTGCCCATATTTTGTGACTAGCAATCCTCCATTCTTAGGGTCTTCTGACTTGTCATTAGAAGAAAGTATTGCATCGTACTTTTCATCCCATTGATTAGGAAAGTAGAGTCCTCTTTCTTGCTGCCAACCTTCGAAATCTTTAGAAGTAATCTTATTTGGGTAGTTCATTACCTCATGATCAGGCAGCAAAATTCTGACCTCTGCTTCTTCATCGGTGACTCGATCTCTTGAAAGTTTGAGAGGGTAGGGGCCAATCTGATCTACCCTAGTCCGTCTGTTCGTATTGTATTGTACGATCATCGTTCCTCCTTGTTTCACATATTCTAGAAAGTCATCATGGTAGAACTGAATTCGATCGACTGTATTGTAAGCCCTGACACCCAATACTAAGGCATCATAGTTCAACAATTCTTCAGTGTTGGCCTCGTCGACATCTAGGACATCTACTTCATAGCCTATTTGCTCTAGACTTTCTGGAATCTTGTCTCCCGCTCCCATGATGTA
>CAZMYK010000337.1:0-3757 GCA_964570435.1 uncultured Saprospiraceae bacterium
CGGACGAAAGAGAAATGCTAGCTGATGTCATTCCGGCAAAATTCGGAAGCATCCAGGAAATTCAATCAAAGGATCAGGTTTCTAGAATCGAAGCGGAAGAAATCGATGAAAACGTCAAGGAAACGGTCTACCTGCTAGGATGGTCAATGGCCTTGTCAGACTTCGATGTAGATGGAAGTGAGGTTCGGATCCTGAATACCTATGGCGAGATCTTTGGTCTACCAGATCATCGAAAGGAAAAGCTAGAAATGCTTGCTAAGAAGTATTGCATTGAGCAAACCTTAACAGAAAGAACCTCTAGAGAGGACCTCTTCGAATTGGCGGATGGTATAGATCTCAGCCGTGATGAAGCAGAAAGGTGTTTGATTCAATTTAAGAAAAGACAATATGACTAATAAAAAAAGGCGCTCAAATGAGCGCCTTTTTTTGTTTTCTTCTAGTTGCTTCAACTAGTTCTTCTTCAAAATTGCAGCCGCAATAAGAGAGATTATTATACCTGGAAAGATAAGACCGATTACCCAGCCCAAACCTAAAGAGCTCAGTGAAAATGGACTCTTGATCTCTTGCTTACTCATTTCTTCCATCATTTCTGCCTGCATTGCCTCATCTACACCCATAAAGCCAGACATGGCTTCCGCTGTTTTTGTGGCTATTTCGCGGGCAAACTCAATGGCTAAATCATTTAAAGTTGGGTCTATCATATTCGCCAAAATATAGATAAAAATCGTTGACAGAAATGTCCCGATCGCATAGGTAATCATCCCAGCCTTCAGTCCTTCGGCTAAGGTGTAACCTGGCTCATCTGCCCGATCAGCCTTAATCGACAATATGATAAATAGAATTGGCAAGGCTATGGAAAGTACCATAGATAGCGAGGGATGAAATAGCAAGTCTTTATTGATAAAATATTCTACGATACTTATCCCAGAACTGACTAAGAAAAAAAGGAGGCCATACTTAACGGGTGCAGTCATAATTCGTTGTTTAGTTATACTAATTGCGGTCTAATATAAACGGAATTTCTATAACTCTTGGGCTGAGCAGTTGATTTTTTGATTGGTAGAAACTTCTGACCACCCTCAAACGATGCATTCCGTTGGATAGACTGTCCAGCGGTGTATAGCACCTCCATCCCTTGCTACCGACCTTTGAATGCTTTGAAATTAGACAATCCACCTCTCCACTGATATCTACATCATCAATGTAAAATTTGCAAAGCTCTTGAAAAGACTTATTTAGGTTGACCATCTTTTCTTGGTGATATTCATACTCTTTAAAGTCAAACTGTGTTTCCATGTCATTGAAGACGCTATCCCACTCGTGCTCCGTTTTTGCATTTGTAGAATCTCTTTTTTCCTTGAAGAAGTCACTATATGCCCTTTCTTGCTCGAGTTTCATAAGAATCAGATTAGAATCTACGACTTCGTTATTTCTAAACCCAGTGTAGATCCCCTTGCGATTAATTTTCCCTAAGCCTTTTTCTTTTTGAAAGTATTCCTCATCACTGCGAAAGTGTTCAACAAAAAATTCCATAATCGAACCTTCATACTTATGCTCACTTAAGATCACATAGTTGATACCGTGATTTTTATCTGGAATTAAGTCATCATATAAATAGGGATCAATAGCTTGACTCTGATATCCGCGCGATTTGAGTCCATTAGATCCAAATTCTGGAAAGTAGCCAAAGCTTTCGCTCTCGATATTAGGCAACAGTAAAATGATCACTGCTCCGTAGGGTATACTGAATAGAAAGAGCCTTTTTGTAAACTTATTGTCGAGAAAGTTAAGCAAGAGGGGTCTAAAGATAAATGATAAGGTAATTGTGCTAAAAAATCTAAACAAAAAGCCATATATGATATTGAACCATCTGTCTTTAACCTTCTTAAGCGGATTCAAAGTAATGAAGTCCACAAATACAATCAGACCAAAAAGTATATAAAAGAGTCCAAAAAGCGGACCCACAACTTGACCCAAAAAAGAAATTAATACGACCGGCCATGCAATAAATAAGCCAGCAGATAAGAGGATAAAGAAGAGTAGGAAGGTATAGGCGAAAATAACGCTACAAATCTTTTCCAATTCTTCTATGTAGTCATCGAAAGACTCATATCTCTTAGTATAAAGCTTCTTGAAATAGCTTGAGAAATTCAGCTGCTCATAATCGATGTCTTCTGATACATACCTTAATCCAATAGCTCCTATCCACAGCCCCCTTAGAATGATATGGATCACTAGGTTAATCAGGAAGATGTACCAGCTACCTTTGATTAGAAATATAAAAAGATAGACACCCATTCTAACGGTGCTTGAAAAGAACTGAAGCTTTAGGTAGGCATCAAGATCATCTATCAGAACCTTTGAACCGAAAACCCCAAACAAGGCAAGCCCCGAGATCAGTAACTCCAGCTGCCAACTTTCTTGCTGAAGTGTCTCTAGCCACTTTTTGAAAATGCTCTTTCGATCCTCAGGAATTTCAGCCATTTCAATGTTCTTCTAAGCCCTTTCCGCAATGGGGGCATATTTCAATATGTTCCAAAGAATTTTCGTGCTCCATAATCACTTCCTCTGCAGCTTCACTTGCAATCTCCGCAACCTGTTCTTCTAGCCGCTTTTCTTTGTTTTCATTGATTGCTTGAACAAAGGATCCCGACAGAATCCCTGTAGGAAGAGCAACAAGGCCAATTCCAAGTAGGGCAATACCCCCCGCAAGGACCTTTCCTGCCGCCGTTACTGGATATACATCCCCATATCCAACAGTAGTCAGCGTGGCAATTGCCCACCACATTGAAGAGTAAATGTTAGGAAAAGCCTCAGGCTGTCCTTCGTGTTCCACCGTAAAAACCAAGGCAGAAGCAAGGACCAGGAGGATTGCAGTCATAAAGATGGTAATAAAGAGTTTTTCCTTTTCCTCCTTCATCACGTCACCTATTAGCTTCATAGAACTATTGTACCTATTCAGTTTGAATATTCTCAATAACCTCATCAGTCTAAGTACCCTAACAAAGCGGAGGTCCATGATTTCTAAAAGGCCTAACTGCGAGGCTACTAATTCTATATAAAATGGGGCTATTGCTAGTAAGTCCACTATTGCCATTGGAGAAAAAATATACTTCAGCATGGCTCTTCCTGGACTTAGTTCTGGGTAGGCCAATCTTGCAGTATATACGCGTGCTAGATACTCTAAGGTGAATATTGCAACTGCAATGATCTCAAACCAGAGAAAGACGCTTTGATAATTCACCCTAATCGACTCTTCGGATTCTACAACAACGGCAATTATACTTAGAACAATCAGTATCATGATGAAGGAACCAATCCTATCATTGATCTTTAGTCCTTCGGTATTGTCCTCATCAATAAGTGTGTAAACGCGTTGCCGTAGTCCCATAGTTAGCTTCTTTTTTCCTTGTATTGCATTCTTGATATACTATATCTTCCTAACTGTATGATGTCATCGCCTTGAAGCACGGTCTTCTGATTCTCTGGAACTATCACACCATTGACCATTGTTTCGAAGAGCGGAATAATGTGTACTGCACCTCCTTGATAGACCAGCTTAGCATGTCGGTCATCAACATATTCATCCTCCCATTTGACAAAAACGTAGCACTTAGAAGACCGCCCAATATATATTTCCATTCCCTTCTTAAGCCACTTGCTGATGGGTTTGCGCATTAAGGGCGAAACCATCGATGAGATTGCCGCTGCAGCTGCGGTCATGCGCGACCTGGCTACGCCTGTGACGGTTCAGGGC
>CAZMYK010000337.1:3767-5142 GCA_964570435.1 uncultured Saprospiraceae bacterium
TTCCTGCATATTCTTGAGGTGAAAGATAGATCAATTCAAAGTCTTCCAGGCTTGATAAAACTGTGACAATCAAGGCTCCTAAAACACCACCGAGAACAATGAAGCTGATCAGCTTGGCAAGAACATCATCAGGAGCGATTGCACTAATGCCAAAGTAGATAAGGTAGGAGGCCAATGCAGAAACTACACCACCTATCACTCCCTTCTTCGCTTCAACTGTAGAATTAAGAGACAGGATTGCTCCAAATGCAACTCCAAAAACAGCCCATATGATGATCCCTGATAAGAAGGGACTATTTAGTACTAAGTACTGAAAGATGTATCCGATGAAAAATATGATAAAGGATACAAAAACACCGACTGTCCCCCTTATGAAAACCCGCCAAAATGAAAACTTCCTCGAGTGTCCCCTCTCTTCTACAAGGGCTATGGCAATGATGAGGCAGGCACCGATAAATAGTCCAATCAACGTCTGATCAACCATCTCAGGTATATTCTTCAAGAAGGACTCCCCTCCCTGCAACTCTAATAGTCGAGCTCGCATTTCTTCACCATTGAACCAATTAAAAACCGTCTTGTGCAGTCCTTCATTTCCTACAATTTGCATGACCGCATAGAGCAACCATGCTGCAAAACCACCGGTTGCACCAAACCAGAGCCAATTTAAGACCCTAAAAACTCCCTGTTGAGAAAAGAACTTAGACTGGATATCCTCTCCGCCAGCTCCATTACATGGATCTGAAAATTCCATGCAATTTGGATAGTTTGGACAATGTCCTAGGGCATCCCAAGTCGCTAGAGAGGTCATTTGTTTGCACTTCACAACGACATCATCTCCTTCCTCGAAGGCATCCTGGGTAATTGGGTCCCTTCGAATTTTGTTCTTCTCTGGGACGTATGGTATTACAAATTTGTTCTTAAATTCTCGTTTTTTGAGCCATGGGACCATGTACATCAATAAAGCAAGCAAGCCACCCACTATTAATATTCCAACTAACATATATGTCAGCCAGAAGGTAGGAGTGTATGTGCTTTGACTAATCCCCAGGTTAATGGGCTCAATAAAGGATCCTCCTTGATAATCATACGTAGCAATCATTGCAGAAGGCAATCCCTTGGCCTGCCAATTCAACATCAATTCCCTGCTTTCTCCCTTGAAAACTTCCACAGCCTTGGAAGGAATTAATTTAACTCTATAGGTCACGGAGTACTGCGAAATCACAGTCAAGAAGATGTTCAATAGGTCATCAGGACTGGATGAATAAATGTATCTATCCTTTGTGTTTTTTGTTAGATCAGGTATTTTCTTTAAAAATGTCGTATCAGCCCCGCTTCCAAGTCCTATTGGATAAAAAGCCATGTTAGTAGTGGCGTC
>CAZMYK010000338.1:0-5136 GCA_964570435.1 uncultured Saprospiraceae bacterium
TGGACTCCCAAGGCAACTTCTTCATCTATGCTCCACTGTACCCTTTGTTTCTCTCCAGTTACAGGGTTCATTTGTGTATTCGTGAAATATTTGAAAGCTTGAAAAGCTGCCATTCCTAGGCCAATGATCAACATCAACTTGAACCTGCCAGTACCTGCGCCTCTTCCCCTCCTGCTGTAAGGATCTCCCGTGCCACCATAATATCTGCCTTGCTGGCCTCTTCTTCGCATCATAAGTTCTGTATTATCCTGTGATTAAATGTTTTACTAAAAGGAAAAGCATATATACGAAGGCAAGCCTTATCGAATAGTCTATGTCTGGAATCTTCTGTATAAAATAGCATATGATCAAAACTGGAATACAGGCAATTGCGATAGCAACTACTGGCAATCCCACCACCTGGGCTGCATACATCATAATAGAATCCTGGTCTCCCCAAGGATATATAAAATATGCGATAATCATCATGAGGACAATCATGACCCAACTACTCCATTCAGTTCTAAAGTCCATAGCTTTATGCGTTCTATTCTACTAATTGATTTCTCGTTCCAAAAGTTCTATGAATATATTGATTCTGCACGAAATCAAGCAAATATTCTCCTAAATGTCAAATTTATTCGTGGGCTCATCTCACGCGCAGATTTTGGAATCTGATGCTTCCAATACTTTTGGGTCTCCCCTCTCATGATCAACAGGCTCCCATCTGCTAAGAGAAATCGCTTCTTTAGTGACAAAGTCTTGTGCTTCATATGGAAGACTCTCTCCTGCCCAAGCGAAAGCGAGGCGATCTCGGGACTATCACCTAGCTCTTTCTCGTTGTCACTGTGCCAACCGTTGCTGTCTCGACCATTTCGGTACAAGTTAAGCAGGACAGAATTGTAGGTACCTTGTGAGACCTCTTCTATTCTTTCTTTTACTTCTAGAAGTTCAGGAGTCCAAGGAAGGGGTTCTAGGTCAATGTTAGAATAGGAGTACCTTGCACCTTCATCACCATACCAGGCCTGTAGTCGTGGAACGTCATGCACCTTTCCGAAGATCCTGATTTTATCGGACCTCCAATGGATGTGATCAAGGAGGTGGAGGTACAACTGATTGGATTTCTCAGGTGAGAAAAAATTGGGTCGATAGACTAATTCTCCATCTGGTATCGAAATATTATCCTTAGGCATTGACAATTAAGTGCTTGTGAATAAAATCAAACCCTGGACAGCAGTTTTGCATGGCTGAAAGTAGAAATTTTACCTCAAAATGTCGTGAAGAAGGAATGTCTAAATATTGCATCTTATTGATAGATAAAACACATTTGCAGCCTAATCCATACGCTTAATATCCTAAAATGGAGGGGTGCACTAACGAAAGTTCTTGCACCTTTTTTTAAGTAGCTAATTACCAGTTACTTAAAAGAATCCTAGAAAATTACTGGGACTTGAATGTATCAAGAAAGGAAAGAATCAACATGTCTTTGCTTAGAAAAGAAAGAAGTACTTTGTTCAGTCGATTGCAATAAAAAAAGGCAACCTGCTTGCAGACTGCCTTTTAAATATCTTCGTAAATGAATGCTTCCTATAGAGCGTTCACCATTCTAGTTAACTTACCTTTCAGGTTCGAAGCCTTGTTAGCATGCCAGTTTCCTGACTTTGACAACTTATCGATCATAGAAACCACCTTTGGGAGGTACTTGCTTGCTTCTCCCTTGTCTTCCATCTCTCTCAACTTTCTGATAGCAGTTCTAGCAGATTTCTTGTAGTATCTGTTACTGATTCTTTTAGCTGAATCTTGTCTTATCCTTTTCTTAGCTGACGCGTGATGTGCCATTAGTTTATCTTTTTTTAATTTCGGAGTGCAAATTTACCATTTTTTTCCTAATCACCAATATTTAACACGAATATTTATAGTAAATCTTACGATTGCGATTATCTTGGCGAAAATTTACCAATATCCAACAAAGCAGAATTCTCGACGTTATTAAACGAGATTCTAAAAATTGCAGATTATGGCCGACTACTCATACGTTTTCAACGCCCATCCTAAGTTCATCGAAGATATGTATACGAAGTTCCAGCAAGATCCTACCCAGGTCGATCTAGCTTGGAGGACTTTCTTCGAAGGATTCGAGTTCGCTTCAAACGGAAATGGCGCTGTTGACACAGCTTTGAAAAGTAGCAATTCCTCCAAGGAATTTGGTGTACTTTCCATCATACATGGATACCGTAGTAGGGGGCACCTACTTTCTACAACAAATCCTATAAGGAGCAGAAGAGATCGAAGCCCGCACCTTTCCCTCAGTGACTACAATCTTGAAGAGTCGGACTTAAATGACGTTTTTGTGTCCGGTGAGGAAATAGGCATGAAGAATGCAACCCTTCAGCAGATTCTAGACCGTCTAGTGGCTGTCTATACTAGCGATCTCGGTGTGGAATGTGCCCACATTGAAAATAAGGACAAGAGAGAATGGCTTAGAGCCAAAATAGAAAGCAGAGACCTAAGTGAAGACTATGGTTTAGGTAATGCAAAAAGGGAACGTATCTTAGAAAAGCTAAATGGCGCTTCAATCTTTGAGAAATTCCTTCACACTAAGTACGTCGGCCAAAAGAGATTTTCCTTAGAAGGTGGAGAAACCACTATTCCTGCAATAGATGCTATAATCAATACAGGAGCGGCGGACAAGGTCCAAGAAGTGGTGATCGGTATGGCACATAGGGGACGGTTAAACGTCCTTACTAACATCATGGGTAAGACTTACGAGAGTATTTTTTCTGAATTCGAAGGGACTGCCCTTCCAGATCTGAGTTTTGGCGATGGAGATGTTAAGTACCATCTGGGATTTTCTTCAATGGTGGAAACACCGTCGGGAAAAACGGTGCACTTGAAACTTGCACCAAATCCTTCTCACCTTGAAGCCGTTAATACTGTAGTTGAGGGTTTTGCACGAGCCAAGGCAGATATTTTATATAATAGCGACTACGACCAGATTCTTCCCATCCTGATCCATGGGGATGCAGCTGTTGCAGGGCAGGGAGTGGTCTTTGAGACCGTCCAGATGAGTCAACTGAAGGGTTACTATACAGGTGGAACCATCCACTTTGTGATTAACAACCAGATCGGTTTCACAACAGACTTTGATGATGCACGATCTTCTACCTATTCCACTGGCGTTGCCAGCATAGTCCAGGCACCCGTTTTTCATGTAAATGGTGACAATCCAGATGCTGTGGTTTATGCTGCCGAACTAGCAACAGAGTACCGTCAGCTTTTCAATAACGATGTCTTCATTGACATGGTTTGTTACAGAAAACACGGTCATAATGAGGGTGACGATCCTAAGTTCACCCAACCTCAGATGTATGAATTCATAAATGACCACAAGAGTCCCCGTGAGGTCTACGCTGAAAAACTGATGAAGTCAAATGAGGTGGACAAGGGAACTGCTGAAAAACTGGAAAAAGAGTTCTGGAATACCCTCCAAGATAGACTTGACCTTGCTAAGCAAACAGACCTCCCCTACAAGTACCAAGAACCTGAAAGAGCTTGGAGATCGCTTACCAAAAAGACAAGCGGAAAAGATTACGATGTCTCACCAAAGACGGGAATCACAGGAAAGAAGATTGACAAGATTCTTGGCCACCTTATGACGGTCCCTGAGGACTTTAATCTTCTCAGTAAGATCAACAGATTGCAGAAAGGGAAAAAGAAACTACTGGATGTCAATAATTTAGATTGGGCCCTAGCTGAACTTCTTGCATATGGTTCCATTCTTACAGAAGGACGAAACATCAGAATGAGTGGGCAAGATGTCAAAAGGGGAACCTTTTCTCATAGACACGCAATATTTAATGACGCCAAGACCTACAAAGACTATAACCGACTTAGTGGCATCACTGAGGACCAGGGTCGATTTATGATCTATAATTCTCTTCTGTCTGAATTTGGTGTCTTGGGCTTTGAATATGGCTATTCACTAGCGACCCCAGATGCCTTAGTGCTTTGGGAAGCGCAATTTGGTGATTTCGCCAATGGTGCACAGACCATCTTCGACCAATTCATAAGTGCAGGAGAGAGCAAGTGGCAACGAATGAGCGGGCTTGTAATGTTACTCCCACACGGCTATGAAGGGCAAGGTCCTGAACATTCGAGTGCAAGGCTGGAGAGATATCTTTCTGCATGTGCGGAATACAATATGACTGTTGCCAACATTACTACTCCTGCGAATTTCTTTCATGCACTTAGAAGACAACTTGCCAGGCCTTTCAGAAAACCATTGATTGTGATGAGTCCAAAGTCGCTACTTAGGCACCCACTATGTGTTTCTCAAAAGTCAGAATTCACGACGAACAATCGCTTCCAAGAGGTCCTAGTAGATCATGAAAGCGCATCTAAGACGAAGCGAGTATTGCTCTGTTCAGGAAAGATATACTACGACCTACTTGCTGCAAAGACGGCTGGAAAGCGAGACGATGTTGTCCTAGTGAGGCTCGAACAGCTCTATCCATATCCTCAGAAGCAAGTCGATGAGGTGCTAGCAAAGTACAAGAAGGCAGATCTATTCTGGGTACAAGAAGAACCCAAAAACATGGGATCGTGGTACTTTATTCTCAACATGCTTCGTGATACGAACATCCAAGTGATTGCGCGTAAGGCAAGTGCTTCTCCTGCTACTGGCTTCAAGAAGGTACATGACAAGGAACAGGCATCCCTAGTTGAAAAAGCTTTTGAGTAAGAGCCTTGAGGACAATTGTTAAGAAATCAGGCCGCTCTGAGGCTTTGATCTGGTGACATGTGAGCTCGCTGAGGTCAAAGATCTCGCTGTGACCATTTCTCAAGTAGTAAGACCTCTCTGAGTTCTAGCTTATATAACCTTTCTACACTGCATAAGAAACGCAACAGGTAGTTCATTAAAAATGCATGTCAAATAGACTTCCCGATCTTCAAACCCATAATTCTCGGCAAGGCATCTCCAACCTAAGTGATTAAAATGCAATGATATATCGCCAGCAAATCATACTAAATCTTAAAGTACATGTAATCGCAGAGCGATCAAATTACGGTAGCCTAATGTTTCGTTGTAATTTTTGACCTCGGAGAGGTCACACCAAAAATAGATGAAGGCCTAGGGAGCAGATAAGATTTATAATA
>CAZMYK010000339.1:0-5133 GCA_964570435.1 uncultured Saprospiraceae bacterium
TATACTGTTCCTCTGGTTTTCAAGAAGCAATAGTTAGTAGAAAAAAGTGAGAGTTTTTCTTAGGAGCCCGTTTGTTAGAGCGGGCTCCTTTTTTTATTCCATCATACTGATCGTCTTCCTTGTAAAAGGCTCTTCGTAATTTCACCTCCGTTCGTGAAAGATCAGCAAAGGAAGCGGCTGTTTCTGCATCAAAAGTAAAGGCATCCTAAAAAAGGTGATAATCAATTAACGCCAAAACAGACGAATTTGAATCCGTTTACTCGCCATTGTATGGTGTTTATTCAATGCAATGATGCGTGAAAACTTCCTTTTTTCCTCATATGGATCTAGCTGCTTCATTAGAACCTAGTATCTCAAGACAAGATGCTCACGTTGTAAATTGATCAGCTCCAGATCACAAGGATGAAGCGAAAAAAGAAAGTAGCATCTATCTAATTGTCTTGAGAAGTAAAAAGCTAAAAATGGGCCCACTCTATGCATTAACAAAAATTAACAAAATTGCTCCTCGATCATAAAATATTGGTCGTCTTATTTCTGGATCTGTTCGTCTTATTTCTAGGCAAATTCATAGATTTTAAATGCGCCTTGTGCAACTTCTCCAAAGTTTCTCCGTCTTTAATGTGTATTGAATATGGCCATAATAGATAACATAAAGTAAATATCTTAATCAATTGTAAATCAATTAGATAACGTCTAACTGAAATTAGCAAACTTTAAAAATAACTGTAGTGAAAAATTCAAAAATATTCTTTGTAGCAATTATATGTGCCTTATTTACAAGCGTTAGTGCATTCGCAAATTCAGGAGATGCGAATCCAACTGATATCAGAAATGAAATCGTCACACTAGTGAGCACAATCGACTTCAGTGACATGGAAAAAACGTACGAAAGAACGTATGTCCAATTCATCGTTAATTCTGATAATGAGATTGTAGTAGTCAATGTTTCCACCAAAGAAATGGCGGCAAGAATTAAAAGTAAATTGAATTATAAGAAATTAAAAACGGAGGACGTAAAGCAAAATCAGATCTATACTGTTCCCGTTGTTTTCAAGAAGCAATAGTCTTAGTAGTAAAGTGAGAATTTTTTCTCCGGGGCCCGTTGGTTAGAGCGGGCTCCTTTTTTTATTTTTGGAGAAATTTAAACTATGCTAAAGTGTGCACGTGAATTATTTAACTTAGAAGACCACATCCACTACCTGAATAACTCCTACATGTCTCCGAATCTGAAATCCGTGGAGGTAGCAGGAATTATTGGAGTCAGGAGAAAGACTCGACCCTACCTAATGACGTCCTCAGATTTCTTCGAACCCTTGCAAGAACTCAAGAAGAGTTTCGCAGACTTGGTCGGATGCCCGCAGTATCTTGATATTGCCATTGTGCCTTCGGCCTCCTATGGACTAGCCAATGTAGCTGCCAACTTAGAAATAGGAAAGAAGAAAAACATAGTCATCCCTGCCGAGCAATTTCCCTCCAACTACTACGTCTGGGAAAGGCTTGCTTCAGAAAACAACCTAGAGCTCAGAATCATTTCACCTCCATCAGAGTCTGTCGGAAGGTCCAAAACTTGGAACCAAACCATACTTGATGCCATCGATGCTGATACACTCTTGCTGGCCTGCGCCAACGTTCATTGGTCGGACGGTACACTTTTCGACCTCGAGGCTTTCAGACATGCCTGCACGAAGGTGGATGCCTACTTAATTGTGGATGGATCACAGTCGATCGGCGCCCTTCCTTTTGATATTACCAAGATCAAACCTGATGCCCTAGTTTGTGTGGGCTATAAGTGGCTTTTTGGACCCTACGGAATCGGTTTTGCTTACTACGGGGAAAAGTTGCTAGGTGGGTTACCAATCGAGGAGAATTGGGCTAATCGGAGTAAGAGTGATGACTTTAAGAACTTAGTTGCCTATCAGTCGGAATATAGAGCTGGTGCATCAAAGTTTACTGCAGGAGAAAGCAGCAATTTTATCGCAGTACCAATGATGCAGACAGCCCTCGACCAAGTGAAGGCGTGGACTCCTGCTGCCTTGCAAGAATATTCAGGAAATCTGATCGAAGACTACCTGAATGCATTTAGATCCATGGGTTGCTTTATTGAAGAAGAAGCTGGCCGCTGCAAGCACCTCTTGGGTGTGCGACTGCCAGATTACATGGATGCATCTGTTCTCGGCACAAGACTAAGAGACAAGAATGTTTTTGTTTCTGTTAGAGGTAATTCTATCCGACTAGCTACCAGTGTGTACAATTCGAGAAGAGACATGGACCAATTTTTATCTGTAATACATCAGTCTGAAATGGCGTAAAGGATTATATTTGACGGTTCAAGAAATCTAATACAATCTAAGTATGTCAGACAAGAAGGTAATATTCGCTATGGAGGGAGTCACGAAGACTTTTCCACCAAGTAAGACGGTATTGAAAAACATATGGCTTTCATTCTACTATGGAGCCAAAATTGGCGTCCTAGGGCTCAACGGTTCAGGGAAGTCCTCGCTTTTGAAAATCATAGCTGGACTCGATACAAACTTTCAAGGCAAGGTGACCTTCGATAAGGAATACAAGATTGGTTATTTGCAGCAAGAGCCTGAATTGGATCCCGATAAGACCGTGAAAGAAATTGTACAGGAAGGCGTCCAGCACATTGTGGATGTTGTGAAGGAATATGAAGCCATTAATGCCAAGTTTGCCGAGCCCATGTCGGACGATGAAATGAATGCACTAATTGAAAAACAAGGTGTCGTAGGTGAGAAAATGGAGCACCTAGATGCTTGGAATTTAGACCATACCTTAGAACTGGCCATGGACTCCCTTCGCTGTCCACCAGATGATGCCAAGGTTGGAGTACTGTCAGGAGGAGAACGAAGACGTGTTGCATTGTGTAGGTTGCTACTTAGCAAGCCAGACATCCTCTTACTGGATGAGCCCACGAACCACCTAGATGCTGAAAGTGTCCACTGGCTGGAGCAATACCTGAAGTCGTTTCCAGGCACAGTCATAGCGGTTACGCACGATAGGTACTTCTTAGATAATGTGGCAGGTTGGATCTTAGAATTGGATCGAGGAGAGGGAATTCCTTGGGAAGGGAATTACAGTACTTGGTTAGAGCAAAAATCCAATCGACTGGCCAATGAGGAAAAGACAGAATCAAGGAGGCAGAAGGCCTTAAAGAAGGAGTTAGAATGGGTGAGACAAGGTCCTAAAGGGCGGCAATCCAAGGGTAAGGCTAGACTGAGTGCTTATGAAACAATGAGTAACGCAGATGTGAAAGAGAAGGAAGCAAGGCTGGAACTATTGATCCCTAAGGGCCCTCGACTAGGTGATACTGTAATCAATGTCAATGATGTGACTAAGTCTTTTGATCATCGAGTACTCATAGATGGCCTGTCCTTTTCCATTCCGAAGAATGCCATCGTTGGGATCATCGGGGCCAATGGGGTAGGAAAGTCCACTCTTTTCAGGATGATCATGGGAGAAGAGACACCGGATTCTGGAGATGTGCAAGTAGGCGAAACGGTGAAACTGGCATATGTAGACCAGTCTCACGAAAGCCTCCTACCTGAGAAGACCATTTTTGAGGTAGTAGGTGGAGGCAATGACTTTATAGAAGTCGAAGGTAAGGAGGTAAATGTGCGAGCCTATATTTCCAAGTTTAATTTTTCAGGATCTGACCAACAGAAGAAGGTTGGAGTCTTGTCGGGAGGTGAAAGAAATAGGCTACACATGGCCATCACGCTTAAGGAAGGTGGAAATGTAATCCTCTTGGATGAGCCTACAAATGATATAGATGTAAATACGCTAAGAGCCCTTGAAGAAGCCATAGATAACTTTGCTGGTTGTGTCATGGTCATATCGCATGATAGGTGGTTCATCGATCGACTTGCGACGCATATTATTTCCTTTGAAGATGAAGGAAATGTGATCTTTTTTGAAGGGAATTACAGCGGATATGAGGCAAGTAAAAGGGAACGCCTGGGTGACACTACCCCGAAGCGTCCTAGGTTCAAGAGTTTGCTGAATTAGAGAGGAGGTGAATTGTGCTACATTGCAGTGCCTTAGCGCTATCACTAGGATAGAAATACAGTTAGAAAGCCGGAGCACCTTCTCTGCTTTCTACTTGATATATTTTTTCTTTGATAAATGAATGTATTATGGGTCATCACAATGTATCGGACGCGCTAAGGCAAGTCAGTCAACAGGAATCTCCCTTCTTAGAGCTTTTTAAGCATGGTACTTTGTCACTTGAAATGTACAAGCCCGAAAAGGTCGACCTCCAAGAGCCACATTCGCGAGACGAGGTCTATATTATCACAGGTGGATCTGGTGGCTTTGTCCATGAAGGTGTGCGCAAGGAAGTAGCTGTTGGAGATTTTTTGTTTGTGCCCGCGGGCGACGAACATCGTTTTGTGGAATTCACAGATGATTTTAGCACCTGGGTTATTTTTTATGGACCAGAAGGCGGAGAGTAATGCACACCCTTCAACTTTACATATTAAGAGGTCAGCTGGACTACCTTTCCTCTAATACCGATCTAGTTTCGCAATTGGCCAATCGTGCCATCTTTACTGGTGAACATGGTGAACACAAGAAGCATCCCTTGCAATTCGTTTGCGACTGCGTATATGCTGGAAAGATTTCCGAAGACCTAGGCCTTGGTTTTGTGGGTCTGCTTTTGGAGAATGGTTCTATGATCAATGGCTACTCAGAATGGAAGGAAGATTCTCCCTTGCTTGCGGCCATAGGATCATATCAGACAGACATTGCTCACTTTATGATTGATAAGGGTGCAGATTATAACCATGTGGGTTGTCATGGTGCAACAGCTCTACATTGGGCAGCTTGGACGGGCCAAGACACCTTGCTTTCGGCCCTGCTTGAATTTCCTGTCGACTATGACGTAGCAGACCACGATTTCGGAGCGACTCCCTTGCTTTATGGGATCCACGGCTATTTCAGAGGTGGAGAGATGAACGATAGAAATCAGGTGCGCTGTGTCGAAATGCTACTCAAGGTTGGGGCAGATCCTTACTTTACCGATAAGGAGGGCAATAATGCCTGGGGATACTTGAAGGGTAGGGATGGCGCTGAGATCGCAGCCGTGCTGCCAGAGCAGAAGTGAATTGTAGATCG
>CAZMYK010000340.1:0-5117 GCA_964570435.1 uncultured Saprospiraceae bacterium
TTTCTCTTGAAAAACAACAACCTCAACAGAAAATAAAAAAACTGTAGCTTTAGGATGTGAGATTAAGCGCAGGCATATTGGTAAAGCTAGTCATTTTTGTGACACTGCTTTTTGGGGTAGTAAGCACTGAAACGGTTGCTGCAGAGGGGCTTGCTGGAACTGAAATTGAATCGGTAGAAGTTGCCTATGGGCATGATAAGGTCGGTGCGTGGAATGACTTTTCTAAAGCCGCCAAGAACTTCAGTAAAACAAACCCTGCTGTACTGGAAAAGTACCTAAAACTAAGTGAGAAGAATAGAGCACTTATCCTAAAGTTCTCGGATAATGCTGATAACAGCACTCTTGCCAAATTCTTAGATGATACTGACGATCCAGATTTCTTAGCTTTTATTAATAAAGCAGAGAATGAAAATATTATGAAATCTTTTGTTAGTCATAAACAAGGAGTAGATCTAGACAATATTACTGATGAGATTGCCGAAAAACTTGTAGACGATATTGATGATCTTCCAGGATCGATTGGAGAAAAAGCAAGAAAATGGAATAAGCGTAGTAGCGAGATTGCAAGTAACAACACTAAATTTGCTAAAGCCAGAAAGTTTGAAAAGACCAATTCTGAGTTGATCAGAAATAATTCTAACCCACCTTGTAGTGCCTGGGGAGGAAATGGCGATAGATTTGTGCTTGATCAATTACATGTTCGTGCCAAGGGTTCCACAAAAAGGGTTGTATTTGATGATGCTCTGATTGATCCTAAGATATATACCGACCAAGCAACACTTCAAAAGTATAGAAAAGTCATATATCACGATAGCAAGCTTTCAAGTAGTGCTCCTTGGTCAACAAATCAGAATACAGATATCGTCCAAGTCTTTAGGGATAATCCAAACAAAAAGTTTATTGAACTTAATGTAAGAAGTTCGAGCAAGTATTTTGGTGACTATCCAAATTCTCCGATAGGGTTTAATGATAAGCTAAGAATTTATAGAGAGGATGTTTACAAATCGATCAGTAATGGCGATGGAGGTGACATTATTGACGTTGTTAATATGAACAGTAAAAAATTTATTGACTAAAAATGATGGAAACTTGGGACATTGAAGAAGCGCTAAGGCAATATTTAAAAATTGAAGACTTTCAACTATCAATTTCAGAAAGCCGATATCCGTTCTTAACTAAAAATGAGAAAAATAGGACCTTACAATTTGGAGGCGGTGACCTATTCAAAAAATCTTTTAATGGTTTGTCTTGCTATGTGACTTTTCTAAATTTTGAGAATCTAAGTAAACCCACCAATACTGAGCCTGAAGATCTTGATTCATTAGTTTCTATGAGGCCTTACATCCACAATAAACTACTGCCATATGATTTTGGACTTAACATCTTTGATCAGTTTCCTATAGTAATTAAGAGTATCGCTGATGTTAATACTGTTAGTAATTTGATTGAACAATTCTACTACCAAGATGCCAAACCATTTTTTGAGTACTGGCAAGATATTAGAATGTTTCTACCTTTTTTAGAAGAGGATAATGAAGCAGCAATTGAACTTTTGGGAAATAACTATATTATCAGAAAAATGACTTTATGGAAGCTCTGTAACCATCCTAAATATGAAGAATTTGTGTCTACCAGAATCTCAATATTAGAAAATGTTCTAAAAGAAGACTCCGAGAATGAAGACTATATAGATGTTCTAAATACAATCAAAGCAAAATACAGAGAGCTTCGAGAAATCCAACCAGATTACAATTGGAACCCAGATTATTTAATTGTGAAGCCATTTAAACCAAATCCAGTATAAACTTAATCCGTAGCATACCTTTTCACAGTATCTAGAATCTGCTTTTCGTACTTATATATATCATCTACTGAATCGATATCGACTCTTGTCGTCGTCTTATTCTCATCAAATAGCGACATGTACTTGACACCACCGTTAAGATGAAGTCTACAGATGGGCTTACGGTTATTATCATCGAAAAGAACTCCGAAATAAGACTTCGTATCTCTGTGAACGATTCTAGATTTATCTGTTACTCTTCGAGCAATAGCAAGAACTATGTTATAGCCTTCTAATTCTTCATCAGTGGTGATAATGTCAGGATCCGAAACGATCTCTGTTTCCAGCTTTTCTACTTCTTGAATCTCTTCTTCTTTGCTAAGTGCGAAACTGAGTCTATCACTAACCTTATCGCTTATAAACTGGTTGAAAGCTCTTTTAACCATCTCAGTAAATTCTGAAACAACACTTGAGGTCATTCTTCCACTGTATACCTGATTAGCAAAGTACTTTACGAAGTCCACTGAGGGATTATGAATCTCAGCATCAATAACCTTCTTAATCTCCTTAACATACTTTAAACTACTGGCACTATCAATTATAGTCTCGACATTGAACTTTGACTTATGAAACTTTTCAACCTCTCTTGCTGTACTTTCCTTAAGTTTAGTAAGATTGAACTCTAAGAATGGCTTCTCATCCATTTTATTGGTAGATTCAAGATCAGTATAGAATTTAAAAGTTATACCATTAGTTAGAAGCGCAAATCTAGTCTTGGTTGTATGAAAATATCTAAAGAGTTGCGAAGAGTTATGGACATTAAGGTCATTCTTCCAGTGCTTACACTCTATTATTAAAATAGGGTTGCCGTTCTGAAAAATCGCGTAATCTACCTTCTCACCCTTTTTCATACCTAAATCTGCTGTGAACTCCGGCAAAACCTCTGTAGGATTAAAAGTATCATATCCTAGAATATGAATGAAAGGCAGAACAAAAGCGTGCTTAGTGCTTTCTTCTGTATCAATTTGATCTTTAAGTTTTTCTACTTTATCAGCAAGTGCTTTAAGTTGGTTGAATATCTCCATGGTATATCGGTTGATTTTAGAAAAAGAATAGTACCAAAACTAAGCCACACTTTAAGCGTAGGCCTTTCTGGTTTTAGCGTCTCTTATAACAGCATCAATATTTTTCAACAGTGCTGACTTATCTTCTTGATCAAGATTAGCGATATCCTTAAAGCGTTTTAACATTGAAGGGTCTTGAAATAGATCTGCATCCTCATTCTCTCCTAATAAATAACCAACAGTCGTCTTTAAGGCCTTAGCTACTCCAGAAATCACATCTATGGTAGGCTTTGCTTCATCACGTTCATACCTTCCAATTATTGAATGATGAACACCGACAGCTGCTGCTAGTTTAGTCTGAGAAAGCCCTAAGGTCTCTCGTCTCTCTTTTAATTTTCTACTGAAATCGCTCATAAATAATACACTAAATGCTACATAAACAGCGAAAAACCGCTAATAATTCAAATATACGGAGCATATAGTGAAGAAAGAAACACAATATTCTTACTTAAAAATAGATTAAAGTGTATATTTGTTGCATAAATGCGCAGAAAACTAATTTTAGACTTTAACATTTATGGAGATCCTAGACATAAAAAGACGCCTCTCGATAACCGATGTTTTGCAGGTTTATGGACTAAAGCAAGACAAGAACGGAAGGATCTGCTGCCCATTCCACAATGATAAGACGCCTAGCATGCAAATCTATCCGAAGACAGATACAGCGTACTGCTTTTCTTCGAACTGTAAGCTGCATGCGAAATCCATTGACCAAATTGACTTTATCATGTACAAGGAAGGAATCAGTAAACATATGGCACTAAAAAAAGCTAGCGAGCTGGCCAGCACATCTTCACCTCAAGTAAACGCAAGCAACTCAAATGGAAATATGATAACGCCAACACAAGACCTAACTAAACTCTGGAAAACACTCCGTCAGAAATACTATCGGGGCAGTTTGGCAAGACATTACACTACACAGAGAAACTTAGATCCCAAAAAACTAGAGCTTGGATTTAACCCATACTCGAACAGTGGCATTAGATCACTAAAGAACTGCCTGGTGTTTGCTTTGCGAGATATCGATGACAAAGTCGTGAGCCTTTATGGAAGAAGTGTAGCCAAGAATCCGAGAAGTAAACACTTTTACTTGAAAAATCGATGTGGCCTTTATCCAGGCTATCCTGGAACTGATACCAAAACGCTAATCATATGTGAAGCTCCAATCGATGCAGCAACCATGCTAAGTCATACCAAATATACACCGCTCAGTCTTTATGGAACCAATGGATGGACAGAAGAACACAGCACAGCAATTAAACGAATAGAAAACCTAGAAGAAGTGATCTTCTTTATGGATGGAGACCCAGCAGGTGAAAAGGCCGTAGAAACTTATTCGGGATTGGTTAAGGCGTTAACTTCTCAAGTAAGGATAAGCCGAGTTCCCACACCCGAAAGCGAGGATGTGAATTCCCTGCTGGACTCTCATCCGCCAACGGGCGGAGACGAAGAATCTAACATTCTTGAATACTTAATCGAACAACGTAAAGTAATCTTCGGGCAAAATCCAAGTGGGGAATCACAGCAGAATTTTTCTTTTTCTACTGAATCGAGTTCGGTGAGTACCAAGGCATTGTCAGAAACACAGAACGGAAAACACGAAAGTTCAGAAGAAAATAATAAGGAACTTCCTCTGCGCAAAGCACTAAGTCAAGCAACTAAAAGACAAGTCGAAGGACAACCTAATACAGATCATAGCCCGTCAGAGCTTTCTGGATTAATCGACGGTGACCCAGAGTTTATTGAGTGGCATCATACACAGCTTCAATATCGTGTCTTAGGTAAGATCAGCCTTTTTCCAGTAGACAAGCTTGTGCAAACGCTGGAAATCACACGAAGAGAAAACAAGAATCATAGACTTAAAATCAGACAACGTATTAATCTATATGACGATGATAAGCTAGAGAAATTAGCCGATAAGGTTGCAGACAGAATGGATCTATCCACCAGAGATGTGCATGGCTCACTAATACAATTAGCAGATCTGCTGACTAATTATAGAACCGATCGAATCAAATTAGAAAGTGAAGACCCAGACGAGCCAGCTCCAATCAGTATTGAGCGAAGAAAAGAAGTCTTGACCTTTTTAAAACAAGATGGACTGATTAAGAAAACCAATGAGCTGATAGGGAAAACAGGCCTAATTGGCGAAGAACGAAACCGTATGATATTATGGCTGGTCTACACATCTAGACTTAGAAACGAACCAC
>CAZMYK010000341.1:0-5108 GCA_964570435.1 uncultured Saprospiraceae bacterium
TGAGTCTGATTTTCCGATCCAAGTGGCTCAATTTAATGTAGGTCAAAATTGCGGCGGACACAACATTGGTGATCCTTCCATGGTCCTTCTCAATAGTGTAACTCAGACTAGAGATACAGTCACTTTATTCAACTCATCCTTGCAAGGAATAGAAGAAAACTATATTAATATCATTTCATTAACAAGTGATGTACCTTTCATAAGCTTTGACGGTGAAGCAATTCCAAATAGCGCAGAAATGGGAACGGTAGGTCCCAATGACCTGTATACTTTTATTCGATTACAAGTTTCAGCAGGCGCATATACCATCATTTCTGAAGCATGTGGTGTCATAGCGACTGCCTATGGCTACGGTGATGCGGAGTCTTATGCTTATAGTGGAGGAGCTAGCTTTAATGAAATTAATGCAAACCCAATCCCAGAAGGAGGTTGCCTTAACGATACCATCGTTTTTGATGCTAATTTACCCGAACCCAGGTACTCATTTTTCTGGGACTTAGGTAGTGGAGAAACCTATAACGATAAGATATTTGAAAAGATCTACCCATCATTAGGTGAATATCCAGTGGAATTAATTATCACAGATGAATGTCTTGGAACCGTAGATACATTCAATAGAGAAATTCTCATTAGCTTAAGACAAGCGGTCCAAAGCATTAGCGATACCAGTTTGTGTGCTTTGGAAACCTTATCCTTAGGTGCAAGCGATCTTGATGGAGCTAACTACGAATGGCAGGGACCTAATAGCTATTTCTCTGAGGAACAGTTTCCAATAATTGTGAGTGTTGATACTTTGATCTCTGGAACCTACAGTGTGATAGGAATAATTTCTGGATGTGCCACATTTCCGCAATTTACTGATGTAGAAGTTCTTGCTTTGCCAGATCCAGATCTTGGACCAGACACTATATTTTGCAACCTTAATGAGGCTAAAATTTTGACACCTGGGTCTTTTAATTCCTATTTATGGCAGGATGACTTTACAGGAGAAGAATTGTCAGTTTTGGAAGAGGGAATCTATTCTGTCCTAGTAGAAGATGACTTTGGCTGTACTGCTTCTGACACAGTGATGCTATCTGAAATATGCCCAACAGAGGTCTTTGTACCTAATGTTTTTTCACCGAATGATGATGGATTCAACGATTATTTTCAGATACTGGGAGATGATATCTTAAGTATGCATCTTAGAATCTACGATAGATGGGGAAACTTTGTTTATCAAACAACTTCGCAGGATGAACCTTGGGATGGAAACTATAGAGGACAGGAGTCTAAATCAGGTATCTATGTTTGGTCTTTGGAGGTAGAAGGGTATTTAGAAAACGGAGATATTTTCAATGAAGTAAGACATGGAGATCTATATCTAATGAGATAAAAGACCTATCTCGATGCATATTCAATTGAAGATATTTTGATTTGCTGTGATATCTTCCGATCTGGAGTAAAGAGGGCTAGAAATTATCCAATCGTACATCTGAAATTAGTAAGAATCTTGTTCTAGCTGTTAGCTTATGTTTTGACGCCTTAGCAAATGCAGAGAAGAAGATTGAAAAAAGAAAGAATATACTTTCATCATCGGATTTTTACGGCCAGCATACTTGAAGAAGGTCCCTAACTATTGCTTTTTTTTTGTCTAAAAGGTCAATAGATCACGATCCGTAGTGAATCTTATCACTGTGTTTCTTGTTGATAGGTTGTGGATAGCAATCCCCATTTACCCAACAAGGGCATGACTGATTCCCTGCAAACACACAATCATGAGTAATAATACAAAAAGTAAAATGACTAAGTCTCGACGCTTACTCGAAGAAATAGACCAAGAGTGGAAGGCGAGAAATCTTGATAGGACGTCAGATCTACTTGATTCTTTGGAGATCCTGATTAAAGCAGAAGATCCCAAATGGCTGCAATCAAACCTCAAGCACGCAGTACGAACCTATAAGGGACTGGTATGTCTTGAGCAGGGACAAATAGAACAGGCCAAGCACTACCTTCTGAAGTCACTAGATTTTGCCAGCTCACCTCAAATTCATTCTTTTGGTCCTAATTTTTTGCTCGCTGAAAAATTGATAGAAGTCGGAGAAACCACAGCTGTTCTAGACTACCTAGATCATGTCAAGGGAGTTTGGTCATTGATTTTTCGTTGGAGAAAGTTGAGAAGATGGCGGAAGGAGATTATTCATGGGATAAAACCTAAGTTTGGCGCAAATCTGTATTATCATTTAGGTGCAAAGTTGACCTAGCATCTAATTGGCAGTCTTTTGAAGCTTGGAAAGTGAAGTCTGCAGGCAATTTGCTATCAAAAACTCGAAGTTTGCTCCTTCATTTTTCAAATGGGGCTCAATAAAATGGTCTACTTCTTAGCAGCTTGGTCCACTTGATCCTTAAAGTACTTATAAATCTTCTTGGCAATTCCCTTACTCGTCCTTTGACTGAGTTCATCAAGGGTCAAATTCTTAATTTTTTCTACCGACTTAAACTCTGTCAGTAACTTTGTGGCAGTCTTTTCTCCTACTCCAGGAATATCATTTAGCTCAGATTTTGTAAAGTTCTGAGACCGCTTGGTCCTGTGGAAGGTAATGGCAAATCTATGTGCCTCGTTCCTCGCTTGCTGGATGAGCTTAAGTGATTCAGATTTCTTATTGATATAGATCGGTACAGGGTCATCATGGAAGAAAATTTCTTCTAGCCGCTTAGCAATTCCAATAACTGTCACCTTATCGAGGATACCTAGCTCGCGAAGACTCTTCACTGAGGCGCTTAATTGGCCCTTACCTCCATCTATGATGATCAACTGCGGTAGCGTTTCACCTTCTGCGATCATTCGCTTGTAACGCCTTCCTACAATTTCAGTCATAGAGGCAAAGTCATCTGGCCCAACAACGGTCTTAACATTGAAGTGCCTGTAGTCCTTCTTGGAGGGCTTGGCATTCTTAAATACCACACAACTCGCAGTGGGAAAGGAACCCTGCATGTTTGAATTATCAAAACATTCTATGTGGAAGGGAATTTCATCCATTTGCAAGTCGTCTCTCAATGTGCTTAAGATTCTTTCTGCAGACGTCTGCTTCTTCATCCTCGTGGCCTCCTCCTTTCTAAGATTCATGATGAAGTACTTGACGTTCTTGGCGGACAGATCTAGAAGGTGTTTTTTCTCTCCTCTCTGAGGAACAGTAACTGTCACATCTGCTTCCAATAGTTCGATATCCTGGGCAAGAATGACCTCGCTGCTTATGCTATTGTATTTTTCTCTAAATCTATCGATGGCAAATCTTAAGAGGTCCTCGTCTTCTTCATCTAGGTTTTTTTTGAGTTCTACGGTATCTGTATTAATGATGGCGCCATTAGCGATCTTAATAAAGTTAACGAAGGCAGAATCCTTGTAGGAATCAATGGTAAATACGTCTACATTTCGGATGGTCTGAGAGACCACAGTCGACTTAGCTTGGTAGTCTTCAAACAAGAGAAGTTTGTCCTTCATCTCTTGGGCACGCTCGAACTCCATTTTTTCTGCAAAGGCCTGCATTTGGGATTTGATGTAGTCCTTGACTGGCTTAAAGCTTCCCTTAAGAATGTTCTTCACTTGCTCGACCTTGGCATTGTAAGCTTCCTCCGTTTCTTCTCCCACACACGGTCCCTTGCAATTCTTAATATGGTATTCTAGGCAGACCTTAAACTTACCAGCGTCTATATTATCTTGGGATAGATTCAGCGTGCAGGTCCTCAGAGGAAAGAGATTCTTAATTAGATCGAAAATCTGCTTCGTCCTGAACTTGGAAGTATATGGACCTAGGTAGGTGGAACCATCTCGTCTTACCTTCCTTGTGAAAAAAATACGTGGAAATCGTTCCTTCTTAATACAAATGTAGGTGTAGGACTTGGCATCCTTAAGAAGCACATTATACCGGGGCTGATGTCTCTTGATAAGAGAGTTTTCAAGTAAAAGGGCATCGTGTTCGCTTTCGACAATGGTAAATTCAATGTCATGGGCATGCTTGACCATGGTCTTAGTCTTGAATGCCTGGTGCTTTTTGACGCCGAAGTAAGAACTCAGGCGGTTTTTTAGATTCTTAGCTTTTCCAACATAGAGAATGCTTCTTTCTTCGTCTAAGAAGCGATAGACTCCTGGATCCTTAGGAAGTGTGGGCGATATTTTTCTAAATTCCTCTGTGGTCACTCTTGGTCTATACTGATTCCCTTAAGCAGCAAGCTCGCTGTCGCAGGATTGGTTGCAAGTGGAATATTATGGACGTCTGCAAGGCGCATTAGCATTTGCACGTCAGGTTCATGAGGATGCTTATCTAAGGGATCTCGAAAAAAGATGACCAGGTCTATTTCATTCGTGGCAATCATGGCTGCAATCTGGGCGTCTCCGCCGTTAGGTCCAGACAATAGCTTAATTACCGAGAGCCCAGTCTTTTCAATATGGGAACCCGTAGTACCAGTTGCAAAGAGGCTGCACTTTAGAAGTTCCTGCTTATTGTGCATGACGAAACTCACCATTTCGGGTTTCTTGCCATTGTGGGCTATTAAGGCCAGTCTAGTCATAATCCAAAGATTTATAAGTTATAAATGTAATCTTTCTATTTTTAGGAATCAAAAGCTACCTAATAAATGAAGATTTCTACCTACTTGTTTTTTTTAATGACTTTTAGTCTTAGCCTCCAAGGGCAAATGAAGTTGATGGATCAATCCACTTACAGCGAATGGAATCGCATCCGGTCATCGGCAATTTCTGACAATGGAGTTTGGGTTAAGTACCATATTGTTCCGGGCAAGGGAGATGCCAAGCTTACTTTGTACAATACAATTACAAAAGAACAAAGGGTTTATCCAAGAGTAAAGTCTTCATCCTTTACGAGCGATAATCGATTCATGGTTTATGCCCGTAGTGCGGCTTTTGACACGATCCAGTATAGTAGAAGGAGGAAGGTAGAAAAGAAGGACCTACCAAAGGACAGCCTAGTAATTGTTAATCTATCAAGCTTTCAAGAAGAAGTTATACCTAACATAGGAAGTCATAAACTTGCTAAGGAGTGGTCTGGAACTCTTGCCTACCAAGCAGACGTGAAGCCGGATACGTCAGCGAGTTCGAAGCCTCAACAAAA
>CAZMYK010000342.1:0-5097 GCA_964570435.1 uncultured Saprospiraceae bacterium
CAGTAGCACTGTGAGCTATCAAAAACCAGGACTTGCTAAGTTACATTTAGTGAATTTTTTTAATCATAAGAATAGGTTCATTTCTTTCTTTAACCATCATAGCTCTACTCTTGAGCTTGCTGATCTTTCCGATCGAAGGTTGATCACTTTTGACATTCCAAGAGATTTACAAAAGGCGAAATTTCTTTTCAAATTGCGTTCCTATAAGACTGATTTCCAACTTGTTTCGCAAGATCGTATTTATCGACTTAATCCCTACGATAAAATTCTTGAAAGAATAAGATTGGACATTGCAAGCTATTGCAAGGAACCCACATCGTTTATTGAAACAGAAAATCACTTACTAGTTTGTTCCTTGGACAATGGAATCTTTATTTTCAGAAAAAACTCCACGGTGTCCGACCTAACATTTCCATTAAAGAACATTACAAGCTATGTAGGAATTTTAGATTCTTTGCTCTGCCTAGGTGATCTGAATGGTAACCTTTACTTCCTGGAAAATAGCTTGAAGCTGATGGATTCGCTTGGTTCTGATAATGTAAGCGCAAATACTTCCATAAGATATCTTGATTACACGGATTCTATTCAACGAGTCTACCTGAATTCCTTTGCATTAGGGATCAGTTATGCTGATTTCTTGGCGACAGGTAGAAGGGCTCTCATTCAAACCAAAATAGAGGAATTTGCCCGATGGAGGCATGTTCTCCAAGTGAACGAAAACCAATGGGTAGTTTCTTCATCAAACTATCATTATTTGACCCAGGACTTTGCCCCAAATACAGACAAGAACTTAATCTTGGATTATGGAATCAATAATTTAAGCAAAAATGAAAATCACGTTTTCTTTTCCTCGAACAAGCGCCTTTTCAAGTATGATCTAAAGTCAGAGCAAATGGACACCTTGGTAACAGATTTCAATGCTCGAAAGACGCTGATGATTCAAGATCGTCTATTTCTAGGTAGCGAAGGACGGGGAATTTTTGTAATGGATTCCCAATACAACGTTCAGTCTACTATTTTGGAAGGTCAGTCTATTAATGACTTTTCGATCAGCAAGGAGCAAATCTATGTTGGTACAAACAACGGTCAGTATGTGTGCGATGCCACCGAACCCTACGATTGCCACACCTACATCTCCACTTCAGACGGTCTCTGGTCCAATGTCGTGCGCTTCACGGGCGAGTTTGACAACAAGATTCTAGCCATCACCAATGACGGTGTCCAGCTTTTCAGTAAGCCAGATTCTTCCATTGATCTAAGAATTAAGCTCTTCTTAAAACATCCGAATCTAAGAAGGCAAGACACCTTTATATTAAATGAGAATCGGGACCTTGAATTCGAAGTCGGGAAAGTCAATATCCTTGACTACCCACTTGAGATTTTCGTATCCCTAAGTCAGAAAAATGAAAGCTACGGGCAAGTCAGCGAAGGAAGGGTGAGCTTCCGAGATTTAAGACCTGGGACCTATACCCTCTCAGTTTATGGATCAAACAATGACTATCGGTACGAAACCTCCACACTTCGAAAAACCATTATCGTTCCACCGAAGTACTACGAGACTTTCTGGTTCTGGGCGATCATCTTAACAACTTTACTAGCTTTGACCGCCTACTTCATCAACAGAAGATTCAAGACTATTAGACGAAGGGCCGAAGAGAAACTAAGACTAGAAAAGGAGTATGCCATGATAGAACTGCAGTCCTTGCAATCCCAACTTAATCCACACTTTATCTTTAACTGCTTGAATTCTATCCACGCCCTTATTAATGAGCAAAAAACCAATCAAGCCAATGACTATCTCACAAGATTTTCTAAACTAATGCGAAAATTCCTCGACCAGTCTTCAGAACATCTCACTACCTTGGCAGAAGAATTGGAAATTAACCGGCTCTACCTTGAGCTTGAAAAATTGAGATTCAAAGACAAACTAGATTACGAAATTATTATTGACTCTTCTGTGGATGATCTGGAGATAGAAATTCCTGCCGTCATTATTCAACCCATAGTGGAGAATGCCATCCGACATGGCATATTTCACAAAGAAGGTCCAGGAATCGTAACCATTACTGTTGCACAAAACAAAGAAAGTTTGATCATTGAAGTAACAGATGACGGTATTGGCTTCGAAGCAGCTTCTAAGATCAAGAACAATGACCAACACAAGTCCAAGGCGACCTCTCTACTTAGTCGCAAAAGGGAGTTGTTAGAAATTGCTGAGAAAGTAGCCATCACTCACCAGATAGTGCACCTTAATCCGGGAACTAAGGTCGCTATTACAATACCAATAGACGACTAGATGATGGGAAGAAAATTAATGGGTTTATTCTTTCTTCTGATACTTGCTATACCGCTAGAGAGTCAGTCGGACTATGAATTTATTAAGTACCTCAACATGGAAGATGGGCTGCCATCTGACAACGTATACTCAGTGATCCAGGACAGCAAGGGCTTCGTCTGGATGGCCACGGACAAGGGTGTCGTTAAGTATGATGGCACTTCTTTAAAAACCTTCACTACTGCTGATGGTCTACCTACCAATGATATTTTCGACCTCAAAGAAGATAAGTGGGGACGACTATGGTGCATGAGCATTTCAAGCTTCATTGTCTACATTAAAAATGATTCTGTGCATCGATTAAAGTCGGACTTTAGCAACTTCTACTTTCACGATTTTTCAGAAGATCAGGATGGAATTAGCTTTTTTGAACTCGATAGAAACTACATTGAAAGGAACGACAGCATCATCGCTTACTATGGAACAAATAACTATGGTCGATGGAATATGATCAAGTATTCCACCTTAAATGACGATCAAAACAAGCTTGAAGTTAGTCTTTTTGATCCGTTGTCGAATCAAGATTCGATAACCACAAACACGGCAATTCCGAATCTTACCAACTTGCTTTATCAACTTGAAAACCGTTTCCCATACTATTTCGATGTAGCTACCCTTTGCATTACTGTTTTCCGAGCAGATCAAAACCAATGGAAAAGCATACCTATCTCAACCCCACCAACAAGAGACAATTTTACCCATAAGATTAGATCCAACAAAAAAAAGATAGAGCTTGTAATAGACACAGATTTCTATAGCTACGACCCCTATTCCGATAGTTTAATTCGGAAAAATATCGACGTTTCAAAGTATTGCACTGATCCGACCTCCTTCATTGAAATTTCCAATTTACTCATCATTTCAACCTCAGACAAGGGGCTTTTGCTCTTCCACAACAATTACAAGTCTGGTATACGCAATCTCCAAGAATCCAATATTACAGCTATGTGTGGAATCAATGATTCTCTCATTGTGTACGGTAATCTCGATGGGAAGATCGAGCTCTTGTCCTCTACATTAAATCGACAAAATCTGTTTAACCAGGTCAAGCGAGATGACGATATTCGAATTACTAGTTTAGACTTTGATGCTAAGGCTCAAAAGTTGTTCGCGGTTGGTCAGAAGATAGGTTTTGGATTTTTTGAACTAGATAAGGACAGAAAAAAGTCCAAATTCATGCCGATCAACTTAGGTCCTCATAAATTTAAGCAAGTTTTGAGAATTACTAGTGAAAAAGTGATTGGAATTACCAACACCCTCGCCTATGTCTATAATATGGAACCTGCAAGTGTTAGGGACCTTAATCGGGGCAAGTCCAGCATTGGTCTCAAAACTGCCAAGAAGTCATACATCGGCCTAGACCAAGGTCTAATCGTATATGACCATAAAAGTAAGATTGCAAAAACTTATGATTTCGAAGCCAATGTCCGCTCTCTTGAGCACTCTGGAAGTAAGCTCATGCTAGGAACGGAAGGCAGAGGGCTATATGGAATGACTGGGGGGAATGAATTTAGTCCTATGGCCTTGTCCAATCTTAGTATTGCTGATCTTAAGGTTCATAAGGATCAAATTGTAGCTGCCACGAATAAGGGTGTCTTCGTACTCGACATTAATTCGTTTGAAATAGTTGACTACTATTCAATTGCTAATGGCCTTAAGGAGAATGAGGTGGAGCGCATCCATTTTGATGAAGATGAATTGTATGTTCAAAGCTCTTTCGGCATTCAGGTCCTTTCTAGGGAAAAAGCCAAGTTGACACCAGAAATTGGCATCTACTTGCGGGAATCAGCACTCAACTTTCAAGATACACTTTCTATTTCCGGAACAAGAGATCTTGAACTCACCATTGGAGAAATCAATTTCCACAACATACCGCTGGTACAAAAAGTGTCCTTATCTAAGTCAGTGGACGATTTCCAGACCTTAGCTCAGTCCTATATTGCATACCGTGACCTTCGTCCCGGAACTTACAAACTAAAAATCTATGCAGAAAACGACTACTACAAATACAAAAGCAAGTTGATCACCAAGACGATCATAGTTTCTCCGCGGTACTATGAGACCTACTGGTTCTACATTTTTACATTTTTGTCTTCAGCCGTCCTAGTAAGCTTGCTAGCAAATGCCAGGTTCAGTGCACTTAGGCGGAGATCCCAAGAGGAGTTAGAACTGGAAAGGGAATACGCCCTTGTGGAATTGCAATCCCTACAGTCCCAACTCAATCCTAACCTTATATATAATAGTCTGAATTCCATTCATAGCCTAATTAGTCAGCAAAAGACGAACCAAGCCAATGACTATCTAACCAAATTCTCTAAGCTAATGAGAAAGTTTCTAGACCAATCTTCTGGTGAAATTAACTCATTGAAGGAGGAATTGGTCATTACGGAACTCTACCTGGAACTTGAAAAGCTAAGATCTGACTCGAATCTTAGCTACGATATAAATATTGATCCATCTGTTAAAGATATTGAAAGTCCAATCCCTGCCCTGATTATCCAGCCCACTATAGATAAGGCCATCAGTGAGACCGCATTGTATAAAACGGAAAAATGTCACATCACAATCAATGTATTACAAGCGCATGGTATTATCATAATTACTATACTTATCGAGGAGAAAATGCCCAAACTGCTATCAAAGAGTGGTGAGGCCGATCAACTTCGGAAGCAATTGATATCATTGTTGGATCAAAAGAGGGGGCTCTTGAATGTTATAAAAAATTTCAAATTTCGCTATGAGGTCGAAGATTCAAAAAAAGG
>CAZMYK010000343.1:0-5083 GCA_964570435.1 uncultured Saprospiraceae bacterium
TGCCTTCTTTAGTCTTTCAGCTGCTGACCAATCAAATTGTTGTGCGATGTCGGACAATAAGTAGGACTTGGCATCATCGTAAGACTCCATCTCATTGATATGGTCAACGCAAGCCTTAAAAGCATTAGAATCCCCACCGAAGAGTTCATTGACTGTCAAAAATCGATCATTAATTCCCATAGCAGAATTAAGGTCTTTGATAGGTGTACTAGACAATTTTTCTGAAAGTTCTTTAGCCTCCTTCATCTCGAACATCTGAACAAGTTCCTCATTCAGTCCCTTCATGGTTATAGGTTCTTCCAAAACATGGACCTCCTTTTCGACTTCGATTTTTTTGACTGTCGGCATAACGGGTTCAGGTGCCTTCATCATATCTTCCGTAGGAATATCAGCTATTTCTTGGACGGCAGGTTGGACGACGACCTCTTCCTTTCTTGGTAGGTCCATCACTTGCCTAGATATCTTATTCTGAATGATGGGTTTATCCTCTTCAGTACCGATTTCTAGCACTTGTTCATAAAGTTGTCGAATGTAATTCAACAAGAGATCCTTTTCAATCCGAGAAATCTCCTCATCAATAGATAGGAGACTATCATGAAGCACATTGATTTTCCCAATCAACTTACTTACTTTCTTTAAGCCCATGTTTCTGTTTTTCGCTACTAAAATCAGTTCGTTCAATAATAACTAGTCTGACATTAAAATTATTGAACAAATTTAATTTATTTTGGCCTCAGTCGAAAAAATTCGATGAATACCATTATTTATAAGATTTTCAACTAATTACGGGCCAACAATGTTTTTAGAACCGCATTTTAAGGGACAGAGAAGTGGATGGATAGAGGTCGTATGTGGGTCAATGTTTTCGGGTAAGACAGAGGAGTTGATTAGAAGGCTCAAGCGGGCAAAATTTGCCAACCAAAAGGTTGAAATTTTCAAACCAAAGACCGATAGTCGATATTCCTTGGGCAGCGTTGTATCACATGATGAAAATGCCATCGACTCTATGGTGGTGGAGAATTCTGTGGATATCTTGAAGTATGCCAATGACATCAGTGTTATTGGGATAGATGAAGCGCAATTCTTCGACGAAAAATTGACAGATGTCTGTCAACGCTTGGCCATTAGGGGTGTCCGTGTGATTGTGGCTGGATTAGATATGGACTTCAGGGGTAAACCATTTGGCCCTATTCCCGCCCTACTAGCTGTAGCCGAATATGTCACCAAGGTTCATGCTATTTGTCCCCACTGTGGGAACCTAGCTACCCATTCTTATCGCCTTAGTATGGAGCAAGAGACGGTTGTCCTTGGTGAAAAGGACAAGTATGAACCACGCTGTAGAATCTGCTACGAAATGGGTAACATCCTAGATCTAAAAATTTACTAGTCAGTCTTTTCAAAAATAAGGGCTTCCCATGGTCTGATAGACCTATTGGGGCCAATGACAGTATCAATGTTGTAGTTAGAAATCAATACGCTTGCACGTTCTAGACCTAGTGCGTAAGTTTCTACCACTTCATCAGACATGTTAAGGAGAATCGAGTACTTCCCTCTACTATAATAGAAGATTGTATCATGTTCGGTGTCTAGGTTATGAAGATCTGCATAGACAAGATCGGGGTGCTTCTTTCTAAATTGGATTAGATCCCTATAGAATTCGAAAATGTTTTGACACTTATCGAGATTCACCTCCTTGTAATTAGGATTGACTTTAATCCAAGGTTTGCCTTTCGTAAACCCAGCATTTTCTTGAGACGACCACTGCACAGGAGTCCTAGCATTGTCCCTTGCTTGGATGTGGGCGATTTTTAAAAACTCATCTTCAGGCATTTTTCCAGGACCAACATGTTCTCTTCTAAAATTTTGTAGTTCAATATCGTCATAGTCATCCAAGGAATCAAACTGAACATTGGTCATTCCCATTTCACTTCCTTGATAGATACAAGGGGTACCTCTGAAAGTAAGCAAGAGCGTCGCTAGGAGGGTGGCCGCCTGAAAGTGGTAGTGTCGATCATTTCCAAAACGACTGAGCATTCGAGGAAAATCATGGTTGTCTAGGAAAATATTGTTCCACCCCAGGTCCTTCATTGCCTCATCCCATTCCATCCAGCACTTTTTCACTCCACTGATGGGGAAGGCTTGGTAGTCAAACTTCCCACGTGCGCCAAAGTCCATGAACATCAAGTCCAGGTGAAAGATCATACTTAGTTCATTGCGCTCATATCCAACATAGTCTACGGCATGTGATTTGGTGATTCCTGGACCCTCGCCGACAGTCATGATATCATAGTGGCGAAGAACCTCTTCATTCATTTCCTGGATATATTCATGAATTCGTGGACCATTAGCATAGTGTTCTTCAATCAGGAATTTCATTTCTGTAGAGCTACTTTGCTTGAATGGCAGTCTCTTACTAATCAAGGAAATGACATCCATTCGGAAACCGTCAATTCCCTTGTCCAGCCAGAATTTCATTATATCATAAACTTCAAACCTGACCTTAGGATTCTCCCAATTCAAGTCCGGCTGCTTCTTAGAAAAGAGATGGAGGTAGGAGGCGCCAGTTTCTGATGTTTGTTCCCATGCACTTCCACCAAAGTAGGATACATAATTATTAGGCTGATGGGTCCAGTAGTAGTAGTCTCTATACGGACTATCTTTGGACCTTCGGGCATCTCGAAACCACTGGTGCTCATCACTGGTATGATTCACCACAAGGTCCATGATGAGTCTTATGCCCTTCTGATGCAATCGACTAAGGAGTTCTTCAAAGTCCTCCATGGTTCCGAATTCGGGGTGAATTCGCCTGTAATCACTAATGTCATAACCATTATCATCATTTGGGGATTCATAAATAGGACCTAACCAGAGGAGGTCTATTCCCAAGGTAGAGAGATGGTCTATCCTATTGATGATACCCCGAAGATCTCCGATTCCATCACCATTACTATCTTGAAAACTGCGAGGATAGATCTGATACATCACAGCTTCCTTCCACCAAGTACGCCCTTGCACTTACCTATCTGGTTTTAATATTGATTACTCCTTCAGAGCCTCTTACTCCGTAGAAAGCAACATCTCCCGGATCTTTCAATACTTCTATATACTCCAATTTACTTCCTGAAACTAAGCCATAGGTATCTGCAAACGTGTACATCTGCTTCCCATCTACAAAGAAAGCGACTTGTGAATTCAGCTTATTTTGTGAGCGTATAAATATTTCTGCTGACCTCCCTTGTCCTTGGATTCGTACACCAGAAAATTTTCTTAAGTGACCTACTAGGTCTACTGATGGGTCTGGATCAAGCATTTTGTTGCCCTTGATCACTGACTGCTTGCCACCTACAGTTCTAGTGGAAGGTTGTGATATTCCACAGGAAAAGAGAAAAAGCGTAAGCAAAAACATAATTGTATTATTCATAGCTTATTATTTTTACTGTATCGTTATTCCTTGCTAGAACGAAGTATTCCCTCCCATCAATCCTTATTCTTCTCACCTTCCTAACTTCACCATCAATGGCCAAGCCAGGCAGGCGATGAAATTCAAAAACTCCACTACCCTTGTTCAGCAGGAGGCTTCCATAACTTGCATCTTGTCGTCCCATCTGCATGGTATTACCATGAAAATTTCCGAATACAATGACATCGTCTAGGCCATCCTTGTTGAAATCTTCTATCAGCCCTTCTGATAACGATGAAAACTGCACTTCATAGGGGAGATCATGCTCTACAAACAAGTCTTCTCCCTTGTTTTCAAGATAACAACTTTCTACTTGATTTACGTTGAAAATCTTGGCATTTTTAACATCAATTAGGTCTGAAATTGTGGCTTTGGCGAAATCGGCAGCTTTGAGATATTTTTTCTTTAAAAATGGTAGCTGAGTTTCAAGTTCCATCTTGCTAGCAAAAGGAATTTCTTCAGAATTCCTGCTGTATGCAGTCACCTGCTCTGACATCCCGTTGGAATCAAAATCATCCAGGTACATTTTCATTTGATACCCGTTCCAACGTGTATTGCTACCCTTATTAAGAACGATGAGATCAGAATCTCCGTCGTTATCAAAGTCATGCAAGAGGAGCTTGTTCCAAAGGCCCTTCTTTTTGGAAACCCTTGTCTTAACTATCCCTTCCTTACTTACTTCAAATAAGTAGATATGATCCCATTCGAAGGCGACTAATAGCTTATTGAAAGTTAACCATTCCGCATCCTTGACCATTCCAAATTCGGTAAGTTCTTCCAGGCCCTTCAAATTGCTACCCACAAAATTTCCCGAACCATCATTTTCGAGCAGGAAGGACTTCGGAACTTGCCCATATTTTTTAGGAACTGATCGTGCACCTAGAAAAATGTCAAGGTCTCCATCTTGGTCATAGTCACTCAACCTGACTACTTGACCGGTAAGCTTAACATCCTGAAATGAACTAGGCGACTTTGTGGCCATTTCTCCCAATTGAAAAAGCCGTGGCCGCGAGTATTCGCTAGCAAGTCCATATTCATTGCCACCGCTAAGTAGAAAGAGCTCTTGCATCCCATCTCGATCCAAGTCAGCTGCAACAGCGTCTACTTCTTCGTAGATACTATCTTTCAAGAAGGCTTCTGATGTGGAGTTTTTGAACCCACCATCTGGAAGCTGCTCTAGGATTTGAGCTTGCTCCCTCTTGGAACTACCTAAGAATATATCGTCAAGGCCATCATCATTAAAGTCTTCCACAAGTAGTGCCGGACCTGCTGTAGCTAGTGTCCAAGGCATAAGGGCTTCCCTATCGAACTCATTGAATCGGTTCTCTACATGGGTCAGTTTCAAGTTGAGACTGTCTGTATAATCTATAAATTTGAAATCTAATGCATCGGAGAAATCCTGTATTGGTTTGAATTGATCAAGACCTTCGCGGTACTTGAATATCATCGAGTCGCTAAGTTCATCGCTTTGCAAACAGGTGCCATCTGGCCAGATGACAAGCAAACTTTCTAGCCCCTGCCTAGGAATCAAAAAAGCATTTTCCATAGAAGATAAGAAACCACGAGTGGCATATTTCTCATATACCTTGCTTCCTCCATCCTTCCTTTGAAGCTTGATTTTAC
>CAZMYK010000344.1:0-5079 GCA_964570435.1 uncultured Saprospiraceae bacterium
GGACTGTTATTCTCATTGAGGATATTGTTGACACCGGAAAAACACTAAGTGAATTCCTTCCCCAATTGCGTGCAAAGGGGCCCAAGCACATAGAAGTTGTGAGTCTTCTTACCAAGCCCTCAGTATTAAAGCACGAAGTCCAAGTTGATCATGTAGGCTTCGAGATAGATAATGTCTTCGTTCTTGGATATGGACTTGACTACAATGGATATGGCAGGAACCTGCAGGCCATTTACAGGAAAATATAAGATATCATAAGAGAGAGGATTAACATAGAAAAGCCTCATACTTCTCTCGTGTAATAATTATTTATTCCAAGTGAGATAATTAGTGGGATAATGCTATCTTGATCGAATAAGTCTGATTCATGATCCTTAAGATATTGTTGATAATTGCTGCTGTCTATCTTGGCATTCTGCTATTCTTCTATATCTTCCAGCACTATTTTTTCTTTAGACCAGAAGTTTTACCTCAGAATTTTCAGTACAAGTACCCCTTTCCCTTTGAGGAGGTCCACTACGATATGGAGGATGGGGGTATGATAAATGGCATTCATTTCAAGATACCCAATGCTCTAGGAGTTGTTTTTTTCTTGAAAGGAAATTCAAAGAGTGTTAAGGGGTGGGGCAAATTTGCTAAGGACTACGTTGGCAAGGGTTATGATTTTTTCATGGTCGACTATAGAGGATTCGGAAAGAGCAAGGGGCGAAGGACTGAAGCTGTACTTTACAGTGATGCTCAATTTCTGTACAAGAAGCTTCTGGACCAATACAGTGAAGAGAATGTAGTTGTCTTAGGTAGATCCTTTGGAAGTGGGATTGCTGCTCGAATTGCTTCGTGGAATAATCCAAAGATGTTGGTCCTAGATTCACCCTACTACAGCTTTAATTTCAATATGAAGCGGTGGGGCTTCTGGATTCCCATCGACCTACTATCGAGGTACAAGATTCCCACTAACCAGTTCCTTAAGAATGTCAACTGCCCTATCCATATCATTCATGGAAATAAAGACCGTCTGATTACTTATAAGCAGGGTCTCAAGCTATTTGAAGAGAATCGAGATCGGGCTAAAATGTACACTATAAAAGGAGGCTCACATAATGACCTTCCTGAATTCCCTGAGTTCCATGAGTTTCTCTACGACATCCTTGTCGAGCAAGTAATGGAACCTGCTTAACCGTTAGCTAGATGGTGCTAAGTCGCATGCGTTCAAGTCTATAAAACTCTCTAAAAGAAAGCATCTTCTGAAGTTCTTCATCCCAAAGCTTGCTTCTGATAATCTTGAAAGTGTCTTTAATCTTTACAACGGTCACATACTCGCTAAGGATCTTGTGTTCTTTCAAGATCTTAGGGAGATTGTAATTTGGAATCGAAGAACTTAGGTGATGAATGTGGTGGATCCCAATATTTCCAGTTAGCCATTGGATAGGCTTTGGTAACTTATAGTAGGTGCTACCACGAATAGCAGATACAAGAAAATTCCAATTCTTCTTCCAGTGTTTATAAGAAAACTCATGCTGGTGCTGGACATAGAAGAACCAGAATGCAATAATTCCGAAGACAAATATTAGTAGGAACTGCACTATGAAGAATTCCTTCCAGCCTATTAACCAAGCCAGACCAACATAGACTGCAGCAATTACAAAGTTGTTTTTAAAGAACTTCTTGATGTTTATTCGCTTTACAGACTTCCATTCCATTCCGATTCTATTCGATATTGCAAAGTAGTAGATCGGAGATATAACGAACAGAACTAAGGGTGTTCTTCTAACTCGGTACATGAATCTAGCCCACTTCCCCATTTGGCGAAACTCTTCAGTAGTTTTGAAAGGAACGTCACCAATGTCCCTTGTCTCTAGCTGTCCAGAATGGGCATGGTGGAAGTTATGCACCTTTGCCCAATATTTAAAAGGCAGAGAGCTGAATAGACTGCATATCCACCCGATGATTTCATTGGCCTTTTTAGAGGTGAAAAAGGACTGATGGCCACAATCGTGCTGGATGATGAAAATTCTGACCAGGAAGAAGGCATTGATTAGACCAAGTCCAAAGGTGATCCATAGCGACCATCTTAAACTAAAATACATCAGTACCCAAAGACCTATGTAGGGTAGGAAAGAAGTGATGATCTGCATGACCGCCTTTGTATTATTAGGGACCTTGTAGTTTTCGATAATTTCCTTCCAATTTCTCAATTTAAGCTTAATCTCTTCGTCGATGTTGCTTAAGTTTGGGTACTTCATAAATCTTTATCTTTGCTATAGAGGAAATCAAAATTAGATAAAAGAGTTCATAAGAAAAGCAGATATGCGGACATAATTATCTATGAAAGACTTGAGAATATATAAGCAATTGGTTCTCACAGCAGTAAAATGGCGAATTAATTTTGTCAATTCAAAACTTAGTAATTTCAGAATTTTGTTATAAATTTGCACTCCGTTAAGGATGACCCATGGTGTAATCGGCAACACTACGGTTTTTGGTACCGTCATTCTAGGTTCGAGTCCTAGTGGGTCAACATAAAAAGCTCAGCATTAGCTGGGCTTTTTTTGTTTGCCCAAGTAGGACAAGAAGTATATCCCGATCGGCGATAGGCGCATCGGGAAGGCCTAGTGGGTCAACAAAGAAATATGGCTCTTCAAACAAACAGTTTGGAGGGCTTTTTTCATGTTGGGTGAGATTGTATTTCTGGACTCGAACCGGCCGAGCATCCAGCAGGTATGCTGCTGGTTCACTCCTTAGGATGCCTCCGGCCTCCTTCCTGCGGATCAGTCGTTCTGCTAGTGGGTCAACAAGATACAAAGCTCTTCAAACAAACAGTTTGGAGGGCTTTTTTCGTATCTGCTTGGAACCTAGAACTTTTCATCTGAACCTTCTACTCCACTTAATATCTCAGATACCACATTTTCAGCATGGATGGCGACCGTATCCAGAACTGGAATTTCTAATTCTACATGCTCGAACATTAAAGAATATTCAGTGCATCCAAGAATGACTCCTTCAATCCCCTCTTCTTGCATTTTTGCAATTTCTCTTTGTACGAATGCTATGGACGTTTCTGTAACCTTGTTGTAGGTCAGTTCTTCGTGAATAATGCGATGGAGCTCAAGTATTGTTGCTGCGTTTTCAGGCACTAGAACATCAATCTCAAAGGCCCTAATATGGTCCAACAGGAAGTGATCTTCCATGGCAAATCTGGTGCCTATAAAGCCTACTTTCTTTAGTCCTAAGGATATAATATACTTGGCCGTTGCATCTCCAATATGAAGTATCGGCTTTTCGACCCTTCCCTTGATCATTGGGACAACCTTATGGGTGGTATTCGAGCAGATCACTAGGGTCTCCGCTCCTGCTTGTAATAATGCATGGACCCCATGATAGACCATCTCAGCAATCGCCGCCCAATCGTCTTGCTTTTGCAATTGGTGCATTTTCGACTGGTTGATATTGTAGATCAATAGGGGTGGATTGGTGTTGTCACCAAAGTGCTCATTGACTTGCTGATTGATAAGCTGGTAGTACTTTAAGGTCGCATGCCAAGAAATACCTCCAATTAAGCCTGTCCTTTTCATCATCCTCAATTTGTCTGTAAATATGGATCTATTTTTCTTAATAGAAGCCATTTACATTCTTTCTTACCAATCTAGAATGGTTAATCTTAGAGCTCTATTTAAAGCAAGGCTTTTTCAGGCTGTACTTTCTTGCTTTACTTTAAAACTCACCGAGCCAAAACCTAATCTTATGATCGAAATCCTACTAAACTTCACTTACACCATCAACTAGGCATGTACACCATGCGGCACTTCGGGCAGGGCTGGTCTTTCTTCAACCTGCCTTGATGCGAAAGATACTGGGCGGTGTATTCTTGAATCCAACCGATGTCCTTCTTTCCACTTTTTACAGTTGGTGTTTGATTGACCACGGCCTGATACTTGACACCGTCATATTCTTCCCTTCCCCAACAGTTAGGGCAGTCCACTGTTGTCACCTCTTCGGCTTTGCCTGATAAGGAGGAAAAAAACTTGCTGATTTGATTCTTGATGCTCATAATTACTTTCTTTTTTCTGTGATAAATTGTTGTAAGTCGCAAGTCAAACTTTTCTGCTTGTCCTTAGCATACCAGCTGTGAAGCGGCAGGTTATAGTCCTCCTTTCTTGCAATCAATTGTTTAGCAAGGACCTGTGCTTCAGCAGGCCGTGGACCATAGCTAGCTATGACTTCGAATTCTTCGTCGAGGTCTAGGATGATAGGAATAGACCTACTTCGACCATCTGTCAGGTGGGCATCTATTAGGTCCTTGTTTTGGTCCCGATATACGTATCTAACTTCTATCTGCCCTCCACTTTCGTTGGCCGCCTTCTGGAAGATCGGGATGATCTGAGAGGCATCTCCGCACCAGTGTTCAGTAATGACAAGCCACCTCCTCTTCTTTGATAATGCTTCAAGGTCAGCAAGGATGGACTCATTCATGCGATATTTTCTTAGAATTCTAGCCTGACGTGAGTAGTTCTGTGGCAGGTACTTCGAATAGGGACCTTCATTTCCAGGCTCCATCTCCTCCTCGAAGTTCTTAAGATATTGGTCAAAATTGATCGCTTCTTCCCAGTACTTCTTATAGTCTATTTTTTCCATCGTTATAGCTTGCATCTGCTTTTATCACAAAGATCTATTGAATATGATCACTTGTACATATCAATATCACCCTTCATATTGACATTATCACCTCTTCTTCTATGTTTTGTGCTTGCGATCGTAGAGAAAACCATTAGACACTATGTCCTTGATCATTTACAGTGGGTTATTTGGTGGAAAGTTTTAAATTCACGGCCTCAAGCAGCAATTATGAAAGAATCTAAGTATACTGGAACCGGGGTGGCGATTATCACTCCATTTAAGAATCAGAAGGTGGATTTCGATGCCCTCACCACAGTCGTGAACCATGTAATTGCTGGCGGTGTAGACTATATTGTTGCATTAGGTTCGACAGGTGAAACAGCTACGCTAAATGATAAAGAAGCGAAGGCAGTCCTCGACCATGTCATTCGCGTTAATCGAAAACGCCTTCCTCTTGTTGCGGGG
>CAZMYK010000345.1:0-5072 GCA_964570435.1 uncultured Saprospiraceae bacterium
CATTGTCTTTCTTGACATCATGCTTGGTGATGGCACAGGCTTCGATCTCTTGCAAATTCTTCCCTCGATTGATTTCAAGCTCATCTTTGTAACCGCCTCCGATGAATATGCTATCAGAGCCTTTAGGTATGCGGCCGTTGACTATTTATTAAAGCCGACAGACCCAGAAGAGCTAAAAACTGCCGTAAAGCGGGCAAGTGATCAGATCGGCGGTCAATCTTCGGAAACTCTAGACTTATTGAACGAAACGATATCCAAGCCTGACGAACTCCCACGTCGCATATCGCTCCACACCCTTGAAAAGATAATAGTTGTTGAAATTAAAGACATCATTCACTGCAAGGCGGAGGCCAATAATACCATATTCTACCTGCGAGACAGACCTAAGGTGTTCGTTACCAAGACCTTGAAGCACTTTGATAAGATGTTGCAAGTCCATGGCTTTGTGCGAGTCCATCAGTCGCACCTGATCAATAAGGCAGAAATTCATGCCTTTATTAAGAAGGATGGAGGCTACTTGAAAATGACCAACAATGATGAAGTTCCTGTCTCTGTGCGAAAGAAGTCAGAAGTCATGGAAATGCTTGCTAAATTATAAATCTAGCTGATGAACTACAACAACAAAAAATTCAAACCCCTTTCAGTCTCTGAAAATGGTGAGGTTTCCGATGAGGTCATATTTGAATACAAGCAAGAGGGCCATATTCTTACCTGTGCTTATTCTGGCGGGAGCATTGAAAATGGGCACCTAATTGGAATAGTGGATGAAGAAGGAAGGATAGACATGCGGTATCACCAAGTCATTTCTGACGGTAGCTTGCAGACAGGCATATGTCATTCCAGCCCTGAGCTTTTAGAAGATGGGCGTATCAGGCTTCATGAAAAGTGGAGGTGGACGTCTGGGGACCTTTCAGAAGGTAGTTCCACGATTGAAGAAGTTCGAAGACGCTAATTGCTTTGAAGGAATCATGGGGTAGCACTAATAATTGAATTCGGGCTCTTAATTCTGTATTTATATTTTGTACCTTAAATGGTATAAACTTATTCCTATGTCCCGACAATTTACTCGACGAAACTTCCTGATCAACTCTACCCTTGCAGGAACGGCAATTTCTCTAGCCCCCCTTGCCAATGCAGGAAACCTCCCATCTCCGTCTAAGGGTGCTTATATGGGTGACTTTGCTGGTCCCAAGTTAGAAAAAATACGAGCTGCTTTCATAGGGGTTGGAGCAAGGGGGCCGGGCCATGTTAAATTTTTCGCGAGTCTACCTGGCACTGAGGTAGTTGGCATATGCGACTTATATCCCGATCTTGTAGAGAGGGCCAAGTCAATTGCGAAAGAGGCAGCAAGGGCAGAAAGTACGAAAGAAATTAAGCTCTATTCGGGTGGTGAAAATGAGTGGAAGAAGATGCTCTCAGAGTTGAAACCCGATGTGGTTTTTATCTGTACAAACTGGAAGAACCATGCTTCTATGGCCGTCGAAGCCATGAAGTCCGGTGCCCATGCCTTTGTGGAAGTCCCGCTGGCACTAACTATAGGTGAAATGTGGGACATCGTTAATACCTCTGAAGAAAGTCAAAAGCACTGTATGATGATGGAAAACGTCAATTACAGTAGGGATGAACTCCTATTCCTGAATATGGTTAGGCAGGGTGCAATTGGAGAAATCCTTCATGGTGAGGCCTCTTATATTCATGAGCTGAGATTTCAGATGGAAGAACAGGAAAGGGGAACTGGATCATGGAGGACGCACCACTACGCTGAGCGAAATGGCAACCTCTACCCTACTCATGGACTCGGCCCTGTCGCCCAATATATGAATATCGCTCGAGGTGAAGACACATTTCGAAACTTGCTTTCCTTCTCGACCCCTGCCAAGGGAAGAACCGCATATGCTGCTAAGAACTACCCTGCTGCGCACAAGTGGAACCAATTGAAGTATACGGGAGGAGACTTAAACACTTCAATCATTAAGACGGAATTGGGACGAACCATCATGGTGCAATGGGACGAAACAAGTCCTAGACCCTATTCTCGACTAAACTTAATTCAAGGGACAAAAGGAACACTAGCTGGTTTCCCCACTCGGGTTGCTTTAGAGGGTGGTGTAGAAGGAAAAACAAAAAATCATCATTCGTGGGTTCAGGGTGATGACTTGGAAGTCCTCTACCAGCAGTATGATCATCCTTTGTATACTCGCCTAAATGAGAAAACGAAGAATACGGGGCACGGAGGAATGGACGGCATTATGATGTTCCGGATTGTGGAGTGTTTGCAGAAAGGACTACCCTTAGATCAAAATGTATATGAGGGTTGTCTATGGAGTGCTGTTGCTCCTTTAAGTGAGGCTTCGGTCAAGTTAGATGGCGCTGCGCAGGAATTTCCTGATTTTACGAGGGGGAGGTGGAAGAGTACGAGGCGGTTGGAGGTTGTGGAGTAGGGGGGTTGGGGTGTTGGCGTGTTGGGGTTTTAGGGTTTTGCGGTGTTGGGATGTTAGAGTTTTGGCGTGTTGGGGCGTTGGCATTTTGGGGCGTTGGCGTGTTAGGTGGTTGGGGGGTTAGCGTTTTGGGAGAGGTAGGTTTTAGGGAGGAGGGAGTCGGCAGTCGGCAGTCAGTGCTTTTCAGTCAGCAGTGAGCAGGAGTCAGTCACAGTCAGCAGTCTTCAGTCAGCCTAAGGGTACAAAATTGTTCTCTACACATACCTAAAAAGGAACGAAGTGACTGCCCCAAAAGGGAAGCGAAGCGACCGCCCAAACAGTGAGCAAAGCGAACGCCCTAAAAGGAAGCGTAGCGACCGCCCCAAAAGTGAGCACAGCGAACGCCCTAACAGTAAGCAAAGCGAACGCCAATTTATCTACCAACTTACTTATAATAGTCCACGAATAAACTTATATTTAAGAGTCAAATTAGATTCTTCTGAACAGCCTTCTGATTGGACTCTTATCTTTTTCGGTTGCGAATACCATTCATACCATCTTTCGTAAGAAACTTTCCCCGTATCAAGGGAAATAGTATTGACACCACTTATCGATATTTTAACTGGACAGTCTGTGTAACCATCAATCTGAATCAAGGCATCAGTTGTCATGTAACGCTTCGATTGCAGTGTAAATTTGCTTTCTGCCTTAATCAGATCTAACTCAACTTGTCCAACTTGAGCGCAACTGTTGGCAAACAAAATAAAAAATGAAAAAAATATTAGCTTGTTCATATTAGTACATTTAGTAACAGCTACAATTGCTTGAAGAAATTAAACTCGCTCCTCCACTATCTGGATCTTCAGCACTTGGATCATCAAAAACTTTTAGATCTCCATTGCTCAATTTCGAACAAACAGCTGATCTTAAGCTTGTTAATCCTAAAAAATATCTTACGGGATTTAAGGATTGTAGATCATTTTTAATTGATACATTTAGAAGTAGAATATAGCCAACCTGGTTATTAAAAAGATCCATCTCTTTTGCTAAATCCGTATCAGAAGTACATTCCCGAGCATCACCAAAGTCTTTAGCCAATTCAACCCCACATGCAGCAGCATTCATAGCATTAAAATATGCATGCCTAAACGCGTCAGAGCATTCATTTGCAATATTATATCCAAAAACATGATGTGTCATTAAATTAGCAATACCATAATTCCCAGCAATAGTTGAAGCACAGGTTGGATTTCCCCAAACTAAAGGTCTTTCGCAATTATTCATTTGTCCATAAGGGCTTTTACTTGCAACAATATCACTCGCACTATATATCTTATTTTTGAAAAACTCGACAATTTTTCGCAGCGCAAAATCCTCATTGACTTCAGCATCTATAAAACCATCAGAGAAATCGTAATTATATCCATCGAATCCAATTATAGCAAAAAGTTCTGCAGAAGATAATGATAAGCCATATTGAGAGATATAGGTTTGTCCAGCTAAATTCAAAGCCATTGCCATTTGTCTAGCATCAATGGAACCTCCTCCATTATTATTAGCACCTGGTCCGCTTCCAGGACCTGGTCCACCACCATTGTCATATGGATCATTAATGCCTTCATCCAGCACAAATACAGGATAGTTAAACTAAGCCCCTTAGACCGGACCTTAGTACTGCAAAAAACGCACTTACAGTCAGTGCAAAACCTTAGTTCCTCAGTCCCAAACTCAACTCCTTCAATTGCTCATCGTCAATCCCAGAAGGAGAGTCAATCATCATATCTCGTCCTTGATTATTTTTAGGAAATGCAATAAAGTCTCTAATCGAATTCTGTCCATTTAGAACCGCACACAGTCGATCGAAACCAAAGGCTATTCCACCGTGTGGCGGTGCACCATATTCAAAGGCCCCAAGTAAGAAACCGAATTGAGCTTCAGCCTCCTCCTTAGAAAAGCCTAATAAGTCAAAATTCTTAGATTGCAGGTCCCGGTCGTGAATTCTAATAGATCCACCACCTATCTCAACCCCATTGATAACAAGGTCATAGGCATCCGCTCTTAAGGCCTTCATCGTTTCATGGTTGCCGTTCAACATCCTTTCCTCGTCCTCCTTCTTGGGTGCTGTGAAGGGATGGTGCATGGCATGAAATCGTTCTGAATCTTCATCCCACTCAAGCAGTGGAAAGTCCACAACCCAAAGTGGATTGAACTGCTTCGGATCCATCAGGCCAAGTCTTCGACCCATTTCCAGTCTTAGTTCATTCAGTTGCTTCCTAGTTTTCTCAGCTTCTCCTGATAGAGCAAAAATTACATCTCCCTTCTCTGCTCCCATTTTCTCAGCCCAAACTTTAAGGGCATCATCATCAAAGAATTTCCCAACAGTAGACTTGAAACTCCCATCTTCATTACATTTAACATAGACTAGACCTCGAGCTCCAATCTGAGGACGCTGAACCCATTCCGTTAGTTCCTTCATGCTCTTGTTAGAGTAGTCAGAAGCAATTCCTTTTGCCACTATCCCTACTACTAGTTCAGCATTATCGAAGACACCGAATCCCTGACCTTGGGCAAAGTCCATCTCGACAAACTCCATCCCGAAGCGAGTATCAGGCTTGTCGGAGCCATACTTAGTCATAGCATCATCGTAGGACATCA
>CAZMYK010000346.1:0-5064 GCA_964570435.1 uncultured Saprospiraceae bacterium
ATATTTTAAGAATGGCCTAGTCTCGTGCAAAGGATCATTCAAAAACGGCAAGAAATCTGGAAAATGGAATTACTTTCTTAGTAATGGACAAATGCAATCTTCCGGAAGTTTCAAAGAGGGAGAAAATGTCGGACGTTGGGAGTGGTTCTTAAAGACTGGCGAAAAGCGAGCGAGTGGAGGTTTCAACGATCAAGGACAGAAGCACGGTGCATGGAAACGCTATCATTCCAATGGTCAACCGTGGGACGAAGGTGAATTCGAAAACGGAAAGAATAAGGGTACATGGGAGGTCTACAGTGAAGCTGGTGAACTTCTTAAGACACAGACATTCAAGAAGCCGCACCCGCTTTAGAATCGACTTTTATCTTTTTTGATACTAATAAGGCTCGTAAACCTCTGTGCCCATTGATTTTGAACAGTTGATATTACAAGGATTGTTGTAGTTAAATGCACGTGTTTATTGCGAGTAAGTTGATAGCAACATAATTCCATTTAGACATTGTGCCAGTAATAAAGTGACTATCATAGCAACCGATTCTCTAGATGTTTGCTTTTCAGTCTTGGGCACTTAATGCTGTATGGCATAAACAATTTGTGATTCAGCAAATGTTGCTCTTTTGATTAATGCCACTACTACTTGCATTAGAACCTGTAGTATAATTTTCAATGTAGGAAGTTTGGTGCAAAAGGTCTAGCTAAATCTACAATTCAGACTCATCTTATCGACCAAAGAACTTTAAAAATCGGTCGAGATTGCGCGTTTATTCAAGAATTCTTCAATTTTCATTGTGTCTTTTACAAGTATAAAGGTTTTCTCATTTCTAAAATCAAGGATCTTATGTCTAGAATAATCTATTTACTTCTTTTAATTCAATTAGGCTTTCAAGGTGTTGTAAAATCCCAGACAATGGTGCAACAAGGGTTTGAAAATTCGACGTGCAGTGGTACAGATCAATATAAACCATTTTTTGATGATTGTGTGGAAGGTTGGATTTCCACTCATGGCACTCCAAGTATACATAACATGTGGAATGGTGTTCTTCCTTACGAAGGAGCTTTTTTTGTTACGATGTATGCTAGTCACAGAGGCATCTCATGTCCAAATCACTTGTATGGGACTGAAGGCATTGCATTAAACTACAACTTTGAAAAAGGAAGGACATACAGACTCACCTATGCAGTGCAAGACTATTCCAATGTTTCTCCACCTATGATCTTTGAAAGAGCCTGGGTACTTACAAACGGGCTAACCAATCGAGGGCCATCCAATAGTTGCCATGATGGTGCTTTACCTGAAACGCCACCCAATAGTCGAACGTTAGAAACCATTGCAATAAATGAAGACAATTGGACTATCAATGAACATATTTTTACTGTGGAAGAATGTGAGGATTATTCACAGCTATGGTTAAGGGCAAGACTCTTTGATCCCACATATTCACAACAAGCAAGTGCTGTATATTATTTAGATGCCTTTAAACTTGAAGTTATCGAGAATCCAAGTAATCAGAGTTCGATTGGCATTACAGTAAATGATGAAAATGTTACCGACCTACTAGAGTATACGTTGTCTTGTGATGAGGAAATTAGGTCCCTTACCTTGAACACTAATAATCTCCTAAATCCGTCATTTATATCTTTTGATCCAGGAGTTTGGCAAGATCCTATTGGAACATTTAACTTTGATCCAGCGGTTACTTCATTTTCAATATGGGTCTTGGGAACTGAACTTTGTGGTAATTTTTATTATGAAGAAGTGACTATCAATATTGAGCAAGATTGTTGTGAGGAAAACTACATTTCTGTTGTTTTTGATTGTCCAGTTGCAGCTCAGACCACTGCCGGGACGGATACTTCTTGTGACCCTTGTGACTACGGAATAGTTGTGATGAAGGTTGTAGATCAAGATAATAATCCACTAATAGAATATGAATCGATTCACCTAACAGACAAGATTACTGGGGTTACAACGGAATTAGATATTGGATGGTATGTAGTAGATGTCGAAACGCCTTATACACTAACGGTTGTGATAGCAAGTGAACAGGGTAAAGAGTGCACATACACTTATGATTTTATATACGAATGCTGCAAATCAATATTGCCGCCAAGTGAGTTAAAACTTGATGGCTCTGTTTTGTCATGGACTGCAGTACCTGGCGCAGAAAGTTATATAGTTGAGTCTGTTCCTAGTTCTGCAGCGTCATTTTGCAATTGCAAATATCCTACGTCAATAAGTGAAATCGAAACAACAGGTACAAGTGTCAGTTTGCCACCTATAGGAATTGAGAAATGTTATCTGATTCAGGTACGAGCTGTATGCACAACAGCTATTTCTGAACCTTCCACCGCATTCTGTGTGATGTCTAGAGGACTTAGCGGCGATAATATTTTCGAGAAAGCATTTGTGACCCCAAATCCGGTGAGAGGATTTATGACCTTTAAGGTCCAAACAAATCAAAAGACAAAAGTTAACATTGGTGTTTATGACTTTTATGGAGCCCAAGTGAAATCCTTTACAATAGAATCCTTACCATCAAGGATTAATTCGATCTCATGGTACGGACATCTTCTGGAAAGTGGTATTTACTTTGTAACATATAAATCAAGAAATGAAATTCGCTATGATAAAATATTCGTGCAATAAAAGTGCATAGTAGATTGTCGGTGGTGTCATAAGGTTTTTTTCAAAAACCTAATGCAGAGCCTTTGAGTTTGAATTGTACATATTTTTTCGAACATGCTACTAGGATAGAACATTAAAATACTAGCTTGTAAAATATGCAATATTAGTACCGGTTGACTAATCTTAATAGTACTATTTTAGACAAATTAGAAATTCAAGTGTCCCACATTGATTCTGCAGAAAAAATAAACGAATGTCAAAAGAGGATTTTCACTGAAACAGATCTGGTGAAATATTCCCTCAGGGGGCTTAAAGACTTTGAGGGAACAAGCTGTAGAGATTACAAAGGCAAGGGTCCTTAGCTCTACTTCTGATTGTGCCTAAATTATTGCAAGTAACAAAATGAAATAGGCCGTCGACCTTGAAAGTAAACCTAGGTATAAGAATGCAACAAAAACCTAATGCAAGGCCGCACGAATTTCTAAGCCATCCAAGATTTCTTGTTCCTGTTCTACCCACCATTCGAGTCTTTCGTAAACCTTGTCCTTAGGAAAGTAGTGAAGCGCCATCTTAACGAAAATGTGACCATGCTTTGCCTCTGAAGTCCAAAGCGTCTTGTAGAACTTTTTTAGTTCAGGCTCTTCTAGCGCGTCAGCAACCATTCTAAAACGCTCTGCACCCCTCGTTTCTACGATGGAAGCAATCAATAAACGATCCATGAAGCGTTCCTCTCTTCCTGAGTGGCACTTCTTGATGAGGGCCTTGACATATGGGTCCTCGCTCATGCTGGAAGGCAGGGGAATGTTTCTTTTTTCCATCAATTGGTAGACCTGTTGAAAGTGCTGCAATTCTTCTATCCCAGTTTCTATCAACTCGGGAATGATCTCCTTTCGGTCAGGATACTTGGCAACGAAACTCATGGCCATTGAAGACGCCTTTCGTTCACAGTCCAAGTGGTCTTGTAGGAACGAATCAAAGTCTGCCATTACAGCATCTACCCATGCTTGGCTAGAAGGGGCCTTAATATCTAAGTTGAGCTTCATCTTCCTTTTTCCGCCAAATATAGGAAAATGGCGGCTTTATGGAGACTTAAAGTGAGGACCGATACATCATGTACAGTAGGAGAATGATGACCACTGTAACAATGATGGAGACCATGAAAAACTTCCTCTGTTCTTTCTTGTCCCTTACTTTCTTCCGCTGTTGTTTTCGACTAGTCATTATGTATCTGTATTATTTTAAGAGCAATATAATCAAGAAGATTATATTTTACAAATATTTAGATTGGCCATAGAAAATATGGTTGCTTGCTTGAAGGCTTGTTCCCTATTCAACTTCAATTTACCGCTAAAAAGAAGAGACCTAGCCACGTGATTTCTGTTGGTAAAAGTCCACAATCTTCTCATCGACGAAGATATCTCTCGGTCGAATTTTCCTCTTTAGTTGGATGCCGCCAAGGCTCCTGCAGCGAGAAAGAGCAACATAGGTTTGCCCATATTCGAAGGAACCGGTTCCTACATCAATAATCACGTTGTCAAAGGTCTTTCCTTGGCTCTTGTGAATGGTAATCGCCCAGGCCATTTTAATTGGAAATTGGTCAAAAGTACCAATGATCTCTGAAGATATTTTCTCTCCTTCGGCTCTGTACTTTTGAATTTCCCAAGACAATATTGGCACCTTAATTTCTGCAGGCTCACCTCCTTCCGTCATCACCTCCACTAGAATTTCTTCAGGACTCAGGTAGCTGACAATACCAAGAGTGCCATTTACAAATTTCTTCTCTGGATCGTTTTTCACAAACATGACCTGCGAGCCTTGCTTCAACTTGAGCGCAAGTTCAGCTGGAAAGGCCGACTGCGGGAAGTTACCGGATACTTTGGCTAGGTAGGTGAATTCTTCGCCCTCTAAGTCAGTCAGTTTTCGTCTATTGATTTCATTGACAATGGCGTTCCTGCTCGAAAGGGTAATAATGAATTCAGAATCCTCAATCTCCTCTGTGAATCTCTCGTTCAGATCCATGATGTCATACTCATCGACCTCGTTGGTTCTGATGTTGTCAAGGATGTTGATAAAGTGCCGTTCATCTTGTCTATATACTTCATGCAGTTCGATCATCTCGAAACTGGTCTCTTGCTGCAGGACTAGGGCAGAAAAGAAATATGGAGACTCATAGCGCTCATAAAGGTATTGACCCTCTACTTTGTTACCTACAACAGGTGGGAGTTGGAAGAGGTCGCCAAAGAACATCATCTGCACGCCACCGAAGGGCACATTTCTACCCCTGTTTATCCTCAGGAAGTAATCGATGTTATCCATCATGTCAGCCCGCACCATCGAAATTTCATCAATGATGATGACCTCGATACCCAAGAACATTCTGTAGTTCTTCCTGCGAACGATGTCTTCTTTCATTAGTAGTTTTGGTGGAAAACCGAAGA
>CAZMYK010000347.1:0-5062 GCA_964570435.1 uncultured Saprospiraceae bacterium
AAGCAGGAGTAATGAACCGTGCCACTGGGATCTTATCTATGGTCTGGTCTGAGACCTCGAAGTGGAAGGGCGCATCCATATGAGTTCCCACGTGTGAATACAACTTATACCACGATGCATTCCAGCCATCTTCCTTCAGAGTTCGTGCCTGTGAAATTTCCACTCCCTTAGTCCCATTTGCATAGGTAAGCGTAAGGTCCACGATTCTCTGGGAATTGCTCATAAGTTGCTAATAATTCGATCTGTGATTTCTGTTGTACTGGCACTTCCTCTTAAATCTTTCGTGAGGTTGCCTTCTGATGTTGTTTTTTCAATGGCCTCTACGATATTGTCTGCAGCTTCTTGCTCTCCAAGGTGCTCCATCATTATTGCTGCAGACCAGATCGTTCCTATGGGATTAGCAATATTCTGTCCTTTGATGTCTGGAGCCGAACCATGGATGGGTTCGAACATCGAAGGAAATTCTTTTTCCGGATTAACATTTCCGCTGCCACCGAGTCCTAGACTTCCCATTATTGCACCTCCAAGGTCTGAAAGTATGTCGCCGATCATATTCGTAGTTAGAATTACATCGAAAAACTCTGGTCTTAGAACAAAACTTGCTGATGCGTTGTCAACATACATTTTAGAATATTCCACTTCAGGAAAGTCTTCTGCCACCTCTGCAATGATTTGGTCCCAATAGTATAGGGAATGAATGAGGGTATTAGACTTGGTGACATTGGTTAATTTCTTACCCCGCTTCATGGCTAAGTTAAAGGCATATCGAGCAACTTTCTCGGTCCCCTTCCTAGTAAATATACTAGTATCCATTGCCATCCCATGGGCTTCGTCTGGGTATAGGATTTTGCCACTTTGTACAAATTCGCCTTCATTGTTTTCTCGAATGATAACAAAGTCAATGTCATCCTCTGTCTTGTCACGTAGTGGGCTTTTCAAGCCCCGAAATAGTTTGACAGGTCTATAATTTACATATTGTTCCAGGCTCGTTCGAACCTTATTGGTAAATAACTTAAAGGGTAGCCGATCATCAACCTCAGGAAGTCCTACAGCACCGAAGTAGATAGCATCATAAGACTTGATAACCTCGATCCCTCCTTCAGGCATAAATGTACCCTTCTTCAAATAGTGTCCAGCACCCCATTCATGGTCATGTAGGTCTAAGTTAAAGCCGTACTTCTCAGCACTTGCTTCTAGTACTCGCACTCCAGCAGGAACGATCTCTTCTCCTATTCCATCACCATTTACCACTGCAATCTTGTAACTTCTTTCCAAAATATTTTTTCTTTAAAGTTAAAATTATAAAGAAACAAAGCTCATAGTAATTAACAAAGTATGATGCCTGTGCACATCAGTTTTAGATAAAAACACGAAAGGTTAATACTTTTTTGCCAGACTTATCGAACCTGAGTGATATGGATCATTGCATCGGTCCAGATTTGATAACCCTTCTCGTTCATGTGCAGGCCATCCGAAACAAATATATCTTCCATTGGCAATCCTTTTTGATTTAGCATGGGAAACCAAACATCGATGTATGAAACGAGATCTGTTTCTTTGCATAGGGCTTCCAATTCCTTGTTAAGCTCAAGGTACTTTTCAGCTAGCTCCCACCTTGCCAAGCTCGGTTTGGGTGAAATAAGGAAGACCTCTGTTTGTGGTAGACTGGCTTTGATTTTATGTATAACCTCCTTGGTCGCTTTAATGATCTCAAGACTACTTTTTTCAGCTGCTATGTCATTGTCCCCTTCGTAGATCAATACAATATCTGGGGCCAGGTCTATCACCAGGTCATCCAAGTAGTATAGTAATTCATGCATTTGGGATCCTCCAAATCCATTGTTAACCACTGTGTATTCGGGAAAGACATCTGCTACATTTTTCCAAAGCCTGGCGCTCGAACTTCCAGTTAGAACCAACATTCCTTTCTTCCCGACTTCCCTTTCTATTCTAGATTCAATAAGTCTATCTACTTCCTTCTTCCATTGATCTTCCTGCTGGGCTGAAACTTGAAAGAGTAGTCCTGAGAAAAGTAGGAAACTAACGAGGGTCTTTATCTTCATGATCATTGAAACTTAGTCTGGTCTTCCAAGGTAAAGAAAATCACTTACCTTTGTCGCCGAATGGAGAAAAAGGAGGCCATATATTTTCTATCTGACTTTCACCTTGGCACTGATGGGAGGCTGAGCAGCCAAGAGAGGGAAAAGAAACTTGTGCGATTCTTCGATCAGGTTTCTGGAGACGCGTCCACCATTTATTTGCTAGGCGATGTCTTCGATTATTGGTTCGAATATAAACGAGTCATTCCTAAGGGTTACACAAGAATTCTAGGAAAGCTGGCGCAGTTGCGAGATAACGGTGTCAGGATTGAATTCTTCATAGGCAATCACGATATCTGGATGTTCCGCTACTTCGAAGAAGAATTCGGAATACCTATCCACCGCGGCCCCATAGAAGTAGAACACTTTGGAAAGACCTTTCTCCTTGCCCACGGTGATGGCTTGGGACCTGGTGACCGAAAGTATAAGATGATTAGGAAGATTTTTACCAATCCCATACTACAAAAAATGTATGCTTCGATTCATCCAAACATCGGTCTAAGAATCATGAGAAAGTTAAGTTACAGAAGTCGCGTGCAAGCAGACGAGGAGGAGCGAAGTTTTTTAGGGGCTGAAAGGGAGTGGCTGATTCAGTATTGCGAAGATGAACTTAAGACTTCCCCAAGGGACTACTTTATCTTTGGCCATCGCCACCTACCTATTGACTACTTATTGAGCAATGAAAAGTCGCGCTACATCAACCTAGGAGATTGGTTAAGCAACTGCAGTTACGCTCGATTCGATGGAAGTGAATTAAAACTCTTATTTTTCGAGAATGAATCTGGTAAGATATATCCTTAGCCCCATCCTAATCCTCCTCTTGGGAGCTTGTACAACAAGTAAAAAGACGCCAAGCCCAGACTTCAATTGTGCCCTCTCTCAAGAACCCCTTAAGGATTTTAGAATTGACATTTTTGGAAACATCTATACCATTGATCTTAGTAACAGACTGAAGGTCTACGATTCCGAACTCACCTTTCTTTTCGAGTACTACAACAATGGACTAGGAGACATTAGCCACATCGATGTCACCAACTCTAAGAAAATTAGCATCTTTTTTGACGGCTTCCAAAAAATAGTCATCATTGATGACACGCTAGCGGAGTTAGGTAGATATGAAGGTGATTACAATATCCTAGCCATGGGAACATCTAGGGATAATAATGTGTGGATATACGATGGTCTAGACTACCGTCTCAAGAAAATATCTGGTAAGAATGAGGTCTTAGAAGAGTCAAACCCTTTAGAAAGCCATCATCGACTTGACATCCTACCTAACTACATAGTTGAATATGATAATATGGTCTACCTAGTAGAGGAAGAAAAGGGTATTGCCATATTCGATAACTTTGGTACTTTCTCAGAATATCTGCCATTAGAGGCATCCTCTTACTCATTTGCTAATGGAAGTATGTACTACATGAAGCAAGGTAGTTTCTTCAAAAGAACCTTGGGAAATGTATTCTCAAGTGAAGTGGATATACTCTCACTTAGTGAGAAAACATCTTCAGTGTATCTTTCAAATAAAGATATCTACTACTTGCTTGATCAATGTTTAATGAGGAGTCCTGGGAATTAGACGGTCATTACATCTTTTTCTTTGGCTTCGATCAATGTTTCTACCTTCTTGTAAAAAGTCTTCGTCAATGCTTCTACTTCTTCTTCTCTCTTCTTTCCAGCATCTTCAGGATAGCCATCTTTCACCTCTTTCTTTATAAAGTCAATCACCTTATGTCTTGCACTTCTAACAGAGATCTTAGCATCCTCGCCATGTCCCTTGGACTGCTTCACAAGTTGCTTCCTCCTTTCCTCTGTAAGGGGTGGTATATTTATTCTGACAAACTCGCCGTCATTCATAGGTGTAAGGCCTAGGTTCGCTTCGAAGATGGCTCTTTCAATGGGAGCAAGCATGCTCTTTTCCCATGGTTGGATAGTAATCGTTCTTGAATCTGCAGTTCCCACATTGGAAACCTGCATCAGTGGTGTCGGAGAACCGTAGTAGTCTACCATTATACTCGATAGCATAGAGGGTGAAGCTTTTCCAGCTCGAATCTTAGATAACTCTACCTTTAAGTGCTCTAAGGCTCCTTCCATTTCTGTCTCCCCTTCGATCATCATTTCATCGACATTCAATTCATCACTCATAATTCTAAAAAATTTAATTCTAATATATAAAAATTTAGATTCTTTCGAATCCTAAATAGTTAACGAGAACTGCAGGCATTTTAATTCCCTCTGTGGTCTGATTATTTTCCAGAATGCACGCTATGATTCTTGCAAGTGCTAGGGCACTTCCATTAAGAGTGTGAGCCAAGTGCTTCTTGCCATTGCTATCTTTGTACCTCAATTTAAGGCGATTCGCCTGATAGGTCTCAAAGTTGGAAACGGAGCTAACCTCCAGCCACCTCTTTTGAGCTGCAGAGTAAACTTCAAAGTCAAATGTTAAAGCAGAGGTGAAACCCGTATCACCGCCACACAACCTAAGAATGCGGTAGGGTAGGTCCAGACTTTCTAGTAGGTGCGAAACATGGGCAACCATCTCTTGAAGGGTTTCATAGGACTTATCTGGATGCTCGATCTGCACAATTTCTACTTTGTCAAATTGGTGCACCCTATTTAATCCCTTCACATGGGCACCATATGAGCCAGCTTCGCGACGAAAACACGGAGTGTAGCCGGTCAACTTGATTGGGAAATCCGACTCTTCGAGGATCCTTCCTCTGACCATATTTGTAATAGGAACCTCCGCTGTTGGGATCAAGTATAACTTATCTTCCGTAACGTGGTACATCTGTCCTTCCTTGTCCGGAAGTTGGCCCGTAGCCATCGCAGAATCTTCATTGACTAGCAGCGGAGGTACAATTTCCTCAAAACCCGCCTTGCCAGCCTCATCAAGAAAGTAAGAAATAAGGGCACGTTGCAAACGCGATCCCTTGCCCCTAAAGAGCGGAAATCCAGAACCA
>CAZMYK010000348.1:0-5061 GCA_964570435.1 uncultured Saprospiraceae bacterium
ATAGGCGAGCCCACGATAGCTTTGGGGCCAAGTGCTGAGCGCTTCCAAAATGCTAATTTCTTCTACCAACATGGTAACCTTATTTTGGCTGGTGGTGATGGAGTTGCAACACATGTGACTTTTGGAATCGGAAATGGAGCTGACCTTTTTACAGGAGATGAATTTTCAGATCTGATTCTTATAGCAGTATACAATGGTGATGTGGATGGCAATGGACAGATAGATGATTTCTCTTCGTTTGACGAACTAACGGATCTGATCGGATTTGGGAGTTATACTATCACAGGAGAAGAAACTTTTGAAAATCTTATAACAGCTCCCTTGGAAGAATTTGCTACATTAGAAGAAGGAGGCATCTACTTTGTAAGTCTTGGGTACGATGGTGCAGGTGCAGGCACAGGTGTCTCACCTGAGTTTTCGGCTACTCCAGGAAGTGACTACATTGCATTTACGACTCCCTTGCAATTAGATGAATTTTTCAATGGCGGATGGGCCAATTTTTCTCTTATCACTAGACTTCATCTTGAAGGATTTGTATCAAGTACAGAGGACTTAGTACCTCTTGCTGCTGATAAGTTTAGAGTTCTGAGTAATCCTGTTGTGAATAATGCTCTTCAGTTTGAGTTAGAATTAGATGAAGTATCTAAGGATGTTGATGTTATGTTTAGGGACTTGAATGGACGATTAATCAGTCACCTAAGTTATGATAATACAGCACGTGTAAGCGAGACTATCAATACAAGTGGTCTTGCAGCTGGGACTTACTTCCTTAATGTGAATACAGAGGAAGGATTTAGATCAGAAAAAATAATGATTGTGGAATAAGAACCACATATCAGAAAAACTTTGGGATGTCCAGTGATGGTCATCCCTTTTTTTATATTTACGACTATGGCACATTTTCTTAAAGACAAGGTGAACCGCCTCTTTCTAATATTGGGAGGCTTCTTTGTGGCCAATGCATTGGTCGCAGAATTCATAGGAATTAAGATTTTCTCACTTGAAAAAACGCTGGGCTTTGCCCCCTTTGACTTTTCCTTCTTTGGCGTCGATGGTCTAGGTTTTAGTCTTACTGCAGGAGTCTTGCTATGGCCAGTTGTGTTTGTGATGACCGATGTGATCAATGAGTACTATGGGCAGAAAGGAGTGCGCTTTTTATCCTACTTAACAGTGGGACTTATCAGCTATGCATTCATTGTTGTCTTCTTAGCAATATGGATCAGTCCAGATGGGTGGTGGCAGAATATAAGTGGGACTCTTAGTGAAGGTAGTGAGACCCATATTGGTGACATGGATTTGGCCTTTCGGAAGGTCTTTGGACAAGGTCTGTGGATAATTATTGGTTCCTTGGTCGCTTTCTTAGTGGGGCAGATTATTGACGTAGTAGTTTTTCATAGGATCAAGAAGTGGACAGGTGAAGGGAGGGTTTGGCTTCGCGCTACCGGCTCCACACTTGTGTCTCAATTCATAGACAGTTTCGTAGTCCTAATCATTGCCTTCTACATCGGGGGAGATTGGGACCTTGTAAGGGTCTTAGCAATCGGTACAGTCAATTACATGTATAAGGTATTTATGGCATTGGTCTTGACTCCAGCGATCTACCTTGCACACTTCACCATTGATAAATACCTAGGAGAAAAGGTGGCTCAACGCCTCAAGAAACAGGCCATGAACAATTAGATTAATTCACTAGATTTACGAAAATTTCAGAATTCTTATGGAAACTATTACAGATACGATTTTTATGGTTCGCCCATCTAATTTCGGATTCAATATGGAGACAGCTGAGAACAATGCATTTCAGGACAATAGTGGATCAGAGAGCATGGAACAAATCAGAGAAATGGCCAAGTTGGAATTCGATGGTTTGGTAGAGAAGTTGAGAAGTAAGGGGATTGAGGTAATCGTCTACGAAGACCTACCTGATTCTGAGGTAACTGATTCAGTTTTTCCTAATAACTGGATCTCTACCCATGACAACCAGGTTTTAATTACATATCCTATGTATGCTACAAGTAGGAGGGCAGAAAGGAGGGAAGACATAGTAGAAGATCTGAAAGAAAGATTTGCCTACAATCGCCAGTATTTTTTCGAACACTACGAGAGCGAAGGGAAGTTTTTGGAAGGAACTGGCAGCATGATTCTAGATCGCAAGAACAGACTTATATATGCCTGCCTAAGTGAACGAACCAATGTGGAGATCTTAGAAAAGTTCTCCGTTTTGATGCGTTATCAAAAGATCTTTTTCTTTGCAAAGGACGAAAATGGCCTTGAAATTTACCACACGAACGTAATGATGGCTTTAGGTGAGGAAGTTTGTGTTATTTGCCTAGAAACGATAGTTGATCCCAAAGAAAGACAAGAAGTCATCAGGAGTCTCGAGCAAGGTGGCAAGGATATCGTAGAGATAAGTATTGCACAAATGAATGCTTTTGCAGGCAATATGCTGGAGGTTAAGAACAAAGATGGTCAAAGATTTCTGGTGATGTCGGAGCAAGCCTACAAGTCGCTGAATTCTGTACAAATTGAAAGAATAGAATCCCACTCACAGATAATTCATGCCCCGCTCTACACTATCGAAAAGTATGGTGGAGGCAGTGCTCGTTGTATGATGGCTGAAGTCTTCAAGTGAGTTTACATTCGCTTAACATTGGGTAAGTCTCACATTAACAGTAAGTAAGAATGATAGCAGTGGAATTTGACTCAAATTCAAGTTTCTAAAATATTTACAATTTATTTATATGATTTTCGTCTATATGTCCGCATAGAAATATTACTTTTGCAGAAAATGTAACCAAAGTATTATTATGAAAAAATTTTTACTACTACTTGTTATAGTCCTTGGAGTACTAGGCTTAAAGGCTCAGGGTGTAACAACATCCTCGATAAGAGGCGTTATCACAGATGAAGGTTCTACACCACTTATAGGTGTGAATGTCTCAGCTGTTCATGAGCCAACAGGCACATTCTATGGATCCTCTACTGATGTTAACGGAGCCTTCCGAATAGATAATATGCGTGTTGGAGGTCCTTACACAGTTACCGCTACTTATGTAGGCTTCGGTGAAGTAATTTCCAATAACATCTCACTTAGGCTGGGTGAACCTTACACTTATGATATAACAATGGGTGACGCTGCATTGCAACTAGATGAGGTTCTTGTTACTGCAAAGGCAGGTTCTATCGGTAAGAATTCCGGATCAAGTACCCAGATTTCGGAGGACGATATCGAAGCGATGCCGACCCTAAACAGAAACATCAATGACTTCCTTAGGTTGACACCTCAGGCCAGTTCTACTGGTGGTGGAATTAGCTTCGCAGGTACCAATAATAGGTATAATGCCATCTATGTGGATGGAGCAGTAAACAATGATGTATTTGGACTTTCAAATTCAGGTACAAATGGAGGACAAACGGGCATCTCGCCTTTTAGTATTGACATCATTGAGCAATTTCAGGTTGTTCTCTCTCCATACGACGTCACCCTAGGAGGTTTTGCTGGTGGAGGAGTTAATGCTGTGACAAAGTCTGGTAGTAATAATTGGTATTCTTCTGCTTACTACTTCCTACAGAATGAAAATATGGTGGGTAAAACAAACGGGAAACTAATCGAAAGGTTAGGTCAGACTGATGAAGACAGAACAAGGGTAGATGATTTTGCGAAAACGACATACGGAGCATCTCTAGGAGGAGCCATCGTTAAGGACAAGGTCTTCTTCTTTGTCAATGCTGAAATTCAACAGGATCAGACTCCTAGCCCATTCGATCCTGCAGTTTACACACAAGAACCTGGTCGTGCTAGTACTGCGCAACTTGATGCACTAAAGGCAAAGCTTATGAGCGACTATGGTTACGATCCAGGAGGATATGGAAGTACTTCGACTGACCTCGATGGGTTAAAGTTGTTTGGTAAGATTGATATCAACTTGAATAATGAAAATAAGTTGACACTTAGACATCAATATACCAATGCTGAAAGGTTGAGTCCAGGTTCTAGTAGCTCAAGAACGATAAACTTTTCCAATAGCGGTGTGTTCTTTCCTACGACCACTAATTCATCGGCACTTGAGTTAAACTCTAGATTTGGAAACAGCATGTCAAATAACCTAATAATTGGACTTACCAATGTTAGAGACGACAGAGATCCAATTGGGCAAGATTTTCCTTACGTAATCATCGAAGATGCTGGTGGACTTATCAGATTAGGTTCAGAACCTTTCTCAAGTGCTAACCTTCTGACTCAAAACATCTTTACCTTGACGGATAATTTTAAGATTTACAGAGGAAAGCACACGATCACATTAGGTACTCACAACGAATTTTATCAGATCAACAACGTTTTTATTCCATGGAACTTTGGACAGTATGAATTTAATAGCCTTGATGATTTCATGAACGGGGCGCAAGCAGATTCATATAGAAGGGTTTACTCATTAGTAGATGATATTGCAGGAGATGAAACGGCTGCATCAGCTAACTTCTCAGCGATGCAAATAGGTGTATATGGACAAGATGAAATCGAGGTAAATAATCAACTTACAGTAACAGCTGGTTTGAGAATCGACGTTCCTATATTGACCACTGATCCTGAGGAAGCGCCAAGGTTTAACGATGCGGTTTTGACTGAGCTAGCGAAGTCTTATGATTTAGCGAATGATGTAGAAGCTGGGAAGGCTCCAAGTGGCCAGATCATGCTAAGTCCTAGAGTTGGCTTTAGATACAAAATGAATGACAATGCGACATCGGTTCTAAGAGGAGGAGTAGGAATCTTTACAAGCAGAATTCCTTTTGTATGGCCGGGAGCAATGTACAACAATAACGGACTTACCTCAACGTTTTTAGGGGATTTCGCAATTCCTGGAGACTTGAACTTTATTGCTGACCCACAGGCACAATACACCTATGAAAATCCTACTACTCCAAGTGGTGACATGAATTTGTTTACGAATAATTTCAAGTACCCGCAAGTTCTTAGAGGAAACATTGCATGGGATAAAGAATTTGGCGATGGGTGGATCACTTCGTTCGAAGCATTGTACACAAAGACTTTGAATAATGTAG
>CAZMYK010000349.1:0-5038 GCA_964570435.1 uncultured Saprospiraceae bacterium
CGAAGTTGTAGGGGTTGGGGCGTTAGGGCGTTGGGGCGTTAGCAGATTAGGGCGATAGGTGCTAGGGCGTTGGCGTGTTGGGGCGTTGGCGTTTTGGGATGTTAAGGGATTTTAAAGTTATGCTGTGAGATAGCCTTGGGGTCTTTCTTGTTCAAAATAAACTTTAACTTCACTGCTCTGTTGCTCACTTAATAAACTACAATGTCTCTAGCCAGAAGAAATTTCCTCAGATATTCAGGTCTTGGTGCCCTCTCTCTACTTTTCGCACCACAAGCTTTTTCTAATTCTTTCCTGGTCCATTCAGCTGACTTTACGATGCTCAGAAAAAATGTGGGTTTCTTCACTGGAAGCGGAGGCACCATAGGTTGGTTAGTAAATAAGGGGGGAATAGTTGTCGTAGATTCTCAATTTCCAGATACTGCGAAGGAACTTATCAAGGAAGTTCAAAAGAACACAGACAGACGCATCAATTATTTGATCAATACCCACCACCATGGTGACCACACATCAGGAAACATTGCCTTTAAGGGCATCGTGGACCATGTATTCGCACATGACAATTCGAAGGTGAATCAGATGAGGGTCGCAAAAGAAAGAGGAAAAGAAGACACGCAGCTTTATCCTGACTTAACCTTTGTTGACCAATGGTCTGCAAGGATAGGTGATGAAACTATTAGCTGTTCCTACCATGGTCGTGGACACACCAATGGAGATATTCTTACCCACTTTGAAAATGCCAATGTTGTACACATGGGGGACCTACTGTTCAATAGAAGATTCCCCTACATCGATACTGGAGCTGGAGCTCACATCCAAAATTGGATTTCAATCCTAGATCGGACCATCAGGAAATTCGACGATGAGACCATCTTTATTTTTGGGCACGCAGGAGATGGCTACGAAATTACAGGCACTAAGGAAGACATCAAAGAATTTGCCAACTACCTAGAACAATTACTCGTGCAGGTAGATCAAGGCATTAAGGCCGGCAAGTCATTAGAAAATATGAAGACAGAAATGGAGACTATAGCAGGAGCACCACAATGGAAGGGAAAAGGGATCAGCCGTAGTCTCGATGCAGCTTACAAGGAACTAATAGAAAAGAAATGAGCAAGGTAAATCTTAAAAGAGTAAATGACAAAGTCCATTTCAGAGCATGGAATAGCACTGGAAACATAGCGTCAATGGACGGTTCACCTGGAATTGGAGGGGAAGGTAAGGGAGTGAGACCCATGGAATTACTACTTATGTCCATGGCAGGATGTAGTTCGATAGACATTGTTTCCATCTTGCAAAAAATGAGGCAGGGCCTTGAGAATCTAGATGTAAAAGTAGAAGGCTTCAGAGAGGAGGGAGCTATTCCTGCAGTTTTCACAAAGATACACATTCACTATATCCTTAGTGGTGACCTAAAAGAATCAAAGGTTAAAGATGCCATTGATATGTCCCTAGGAAAGTACTGCAGCGTATCCAAAATGCTAGAAAAAGCAGCAGAGATTACAAGTTCGTATGAGATTGTATAAGTTTTAGCACTTTTCGGCATACATTTGCGTCCTATATGAAATTCGAGACCAAGGCGATTAGGATCCAGACGGGAAAAAGTAAGCACAGAGAACACAGTAGTGCCATCTTCCCAACAAGCAGTTTTACCTTTGATTCCGCCGAGCAAATGCGTGACGTATTTGCAGGTGAGGAGGAGGGAAATATTTACAGCCGCTTTACCAATCCTTCTGTACGAGAATTCGAACTGAAGATGGCCGCCTTGGAAGAGACCGAAGACGCTGTTGCGACGGCTAGCGGGATGTCTGCAATCTTTGCTAGCTTCGTCACCTTTCTGAAGAACGGAGACCACCTCCTCATTTCTAGAGCAGTATTCGGCTCGACCTATAAAATGATGGAAAACTATCTCTCAGGTTTCGGGATAGAATACACCTTCTTAACTCCATCGCAGGGAGTTGATGAATGGACCAATGCTATAAAGCCGAATACCAAAATGGTATACCTAGAAACACCTTCTAACCCTGGCCTCCACATTTACGATCTCAAAAACATATCGAGGTGGTGCAGGAAGCATAGCTTGCTACTTAATGTAGACAATTGCTTTGCTACGCCCTACCTTCAAAAACCAGCAACTCTAGGTGCGGACATTGTATGCCACTCAGCAACAAAGTTTATCGACGGCCAAGGAAGAGTGCTAGGAGGGATGGTATGTGGTAGCAAGGAGGTGGTGGAAAAGGTCTTCAACTATGTTCGAAGTGCAGGCCCCTCTCTTAGCCCATTTAATGCCTGGATTCTTAGCAAGTCCTTGGAGACCCTAGCAGTGAGAATGGACAGACATTGTGAAAATGCTTCCAAGCTTGCCCATTTACTAGAGGGACATGAGAAAATCACAAAAGTTAATTACCCCTTTTTAGATTCCCACCCTCAAGTTGAGATTGCGAGGCTTCAAATGTCTCAAGGAGGTGCAATTGTTACCTTTGACCTTGCGGGAGGTGTGGAAGCAGGTAGGAAGTTTCTGAACCAACTTAAGATGCTCACATTGACAGCAAACTTAGGAGACACCAGGACCATAGCCTCTCATCCTTCATCAACAACCCATCGTAAATTGACCGAAGCTGAACGGACAGAATTGGGGATTTCTCCTGGACTGATTCGAATTTCCGTAGGACTTGAGCACATCGACGATATTTCAGCCGATATTCTACAATCATTGACCAATATATAAACTTAAGCAAACGTTAGATGCTCATGAGATTTTTAGTACTCCTACTCTTGTTAAGTGCTTGCAGATCAATTCCTAGGGGAGACTTTCAGGCAGAATCAAATAATCGAGCTCCCGACTATGACAAATTAGAAAATTGGGCAGCTAGTCCTCTCCAAGAAGACAACGCTGATCTGACACCAGGAGGAATTTATCAGAATGAACAAGAAACAGCAGAAGTAGATGTCTTTTTTCTCCATCCTACCTCTTACACCAAGGAAAGAGGGAACACCGAGTGGAACGGAAGACTAGATGACATCGAACTCAACGAGAAAACGGACGAAGGGGCCATATTATTCCAAGCAAGTGTATTCAATGGTGCTGCTAAGGTATATGCACCAAGGTACCGTCAAGCTCATATTTATGTGTACTTCACCGAAGAACAAAGTTTCGAGCGGAAGGCTGCAAATCGAGCCTTGGCAGTAGCCTATGAAGATGTGAAATCATCCTTTGAACACTACATGGAGAAGTGGAACAATGGCCGGCCTGTGATAATAGCCTCACATAGTCAAGGCACGACCCATGCCATCCAATTGATCAAGGATTACTTCGATGGAAAGCCCTTGGCTGAAAAGCTAGTAGCTGCCTATCTTGTAGGGATGCCGGTCCGAGAATCAGAATTCGAGCAGATCCATCCTTGCACTTCAGGATCTGAGACTGGTTGCAGTATTTCTTGGAGGACTTACCAGAAGGGGCACTTACCTAAGTGGAAGGACCCTTCAAGTGATATTCTGGTAACCAATCCCTTGAGTTGGAAGACTGATGAGGTCTACGTCCCTGCCAGCGAAAATGACGGTACTGTGCTCTTCAACTTCGAGAAAGGCGTCACTCCTGGGATTGCTGATGCACAAAAACATAAGGGGCACCTCTGGGTAACGAAACCCAAATTTAGGGGCAGTGTTTTTATGACATTTAAGAACTATCACATTGCGGACTACAACTTATTTTACGCTGATATTCGCAGCAATGTGAGCCAGCGAGTCAAGGCATACCTAGAAAGCGAAAAGCAATAAATGGAGCTTTATAAATCGAGGTCGACGTGGAGGATTCTCCTTGCTATTTTCGGAATGATCATTGTGATCATCACCTCTTTCTATTCCTACTACCTTGCTAAGCAACTCGGCGAAAAGGAACTCAAGAGTGTCAACCTCTTTGCCCTTGCCCTAGACGAAGCTTACTCCAATAAAGACCTCAATGCAGACCTCACACTTGTAGATCAGATCATTAGGAACAATACCGTTCCAGTTGTACTTGAAGATGAGGATGGAAATCTAGAAGGCTTTAATTATTCAGATGAAAAATCTGCGGACCAAGCATTTTTAAGGCAGGAGGTCGAAAAATCAAAGAGGAGGGGTTTTGAGCCAAAGCAAGGTACGGGATATTCTAGGGTGATTTATCTAAATTATTCTCCGCTTTACAATCTCATACGTCTATATCCCTTAGTCCAATTCGTCTTGGTTGCGATATTCATCCTTCTTGGCTACCTGGTATTTTCAGCGTCTAGGAGGGAAGAACAAAACAGAGTTTGGGCAGGAATGGCTAAGGAAACGGCACATCAACTTGGTACTCCTATCTCAGCAATCCTTGGTTGGTTAGAAATGCTGAAGGTCGATGAGAATATTACAGGAGAGCAAGTAGACATAGTGAATGAACTGAGCAATGACGTAGACCGTTTGAACTTGGTGGCGGATCGATTTAGTAAGATCGGTTCCGAACCAAAGTTAGATACCTATGAGATATTTGACATCCTAGAAGAAACAAGGGTTTACATGGAAAAACGTGCATCCAGGAAGATTACTTTTCACTTTCCTGAAGAGGGACAGCCACAGACCAATGTTCAAGTTAATAAGCATCTTTTCGTCTGGGTGCTCGAAAACTTAATTAGAAATGCCCTCGATGCCATGGAAGGCAAGGGAGAAATATCTGCAAGTGTCAGCACAGACCCTTCTAATGTCGTTATATTACTATCCGATACCGGGAAGGGTATACCAGAATCAAAGCAAAAGACCGTATTTAAGCCTGGATATTCTACAAAGTCTCGTGGTTGGGGACTAGGACTCTCATTGGCAAAACGCATAATAGAGCAGTATCACAATGGGAAAATATTTGTTAAAAATTCGAAGCTGAATGAGGGAACGACTTTTCAGATTAACCTACCTAAGGCTTACTAGTCTTGTCCTTGCGACAGCTATCGCCAGCTCAGGTTTTTCGCAAAAGGTAGTAGAGGTCAATGATGTTGAGGGAAGTCCTTTGTCAGAGTCTGATTGATGCAATTAC
>CAZMYK010000350.1:0-5031 GCA_964570435.1 uncultured Saprospiraceae bacterium
GTTGTTCGAAGTTGTAGAGCGTACCACAATGTTGCTGGTATCGAAATCGAAAATTGTATTAATTCAGAAGTCTTTAACAACGTGGCTGAGAATAACACAGGTGGCCTACTGGTCTTTGATCTGCCAGACCTAGAACTTGTTAATGGCCACAATTGCAAGCTCTACAACAACAAAATTGTTGGAAATAACCTTAAGAACTTTGCTGCAGAAGGAAACATGGTTGCCATTATCCCACCAGGATCTGGAGTGGTTTTGCTAGCTGCCAAAAATGTTGAAATATACGACAATGAAATCCTCGATCACAAAACGATGGGGGTTGGTATTTGTAGTTTTCATCTTACAGAATTGCCTTGGAAGGACCAGCGATATGACCCTTATACCTCGGACATAACAGTAAGGAATAATAAGATCGAACGGAAGTCTGCCCTCCCTGATGTCACAAAGAAATTTGGCCAGATGGTGAATTTGATTTTTCCTGGAAAGCCGCAAGATATCTTGTATGATGGCATCACCAAGGAAGGTTTATCTGGTGCCAATCCTATGAATATTTGCATCAAGGACAACGTTGCTGAGGACATGAGATTTGCTAATATAGATGCAGCCAATGATTTCGATAATGTCAATAAATCCTTAGAGCCCTATGAGTGCATCTAAGATCTCGTCCATTTGCCTTCTCCTTGGACTTGCTTTTGCTGGTATTACTATCTCATGTTCCGTAACTAAGGAAGGCAAGATTGAACTTCCAAAAGAAGGTCAACTCTTTGAAAAGCTTTCAGACTATGGGATTTTTAACCAAGTAGGAGAAGCCAATGGCTCCCTTGTTAGTTATGAAGTGACGAACGAGCTTTTCACTGACTATGCCATTAAGGAACGATTTGTATATATGCCAGAGGGTAAAACAGCTAGTTTAAAAGAAAATGGCTTCTTCGACTGGCCAGAAGGAGCTATGCTGGTGAAGAACTTTGGCTATTCGACGGAGCAGATTGGTGCTGAAAGACTCATCGAAACAAGACTCCTTATCAAGGAAAAAGAATCGTGGCAGGCTGTTTCTTACAAGTGGGATGAAGACCAGAAAGATGCAAAAATGACTAAGGTCGGTGATATCGTTGGACTAGCCCTCAATGGTCAAGAATTTGACTACGTCATTCCGAACAAGAACCAATGTAAGTCTTGCCACAATCACAATGAAAAAATTGATCCCTTGGGATTCAAGTTTGCCAACCTTGGAGGGATAAATGGTCAGTTGGTTGCGCTACAAAATCAAGGTGTGATTTCACTTAACCACTTTTCGGATAGCCTTACTACGATGATCGCCTACAATGACACGAATCATCCTATACAGAGCAGAGCCCTTGCCTACCTAGATGCGAATTGCGGTCATTGCCATAGACCAGAAGGACCAGGCAATACATCGGGATTATTCCTCCAGTATGACGAAACCAGGTCTAATCATCTAGGATTTTGTAAGGCTCCGGTAGCTGCAGGAAAGGGATCCGGTGGGAGACAATTTGACATTACTCCCGGGGCAGCCGAAAAATCCATACTACACTATAGGATGGCGTCAACTGACCCAGGAGTGATGATGCCAGAGGTAGGAAGAGCGCTCGCCCATACTGAAGGACTTGAAATAGTGGAAGAGTGGATCAATAGCCTAGAATTCGATTGTTATGCAGACTAGAATCTTTATTCTCATTGTCTTTTTATGTTTAAATGTTGCCCTTCTTAATGCTCAAAGCCCCATAGAAGTCAGTGTCTATGGCAAGGTTATAGACAAGTACTCTAGCGAACCCTTGGTAGGTGTTACTGTTTCGCTTATAGGTGGCGATAACTTAGGAAGCACCACAGGACTAGATGGTAGCTTTGAAATAGCAGGAGTGCCCGTAGGCAGACAACAATTTAGCTTTTCATACATCGGCTATCAAACCTACATTACTGAGGGTAAGATCATCAATGCCAACCGTGCTGAATTCTTAAATATTGCTATGCAAGAAGGGCTTGTACTTGATAATGTTCAGATTGTGGCTGATGGAAATGTTAATGCTCCGGTCAACGACTTGGCTACTGTTAGCGCAAGATCATTTAGCGTAGAAGAAACAGAGCGAATTCCAGCCGGAGTAAATGACATGGGACGTATGGCACTATCTTTTCCAGGTGTTCAACAAGGTGCCAATGACACAGAGAATGACATTATTGTTCGTGGCAATTCAAGTGTAGGTATACTTTGGAGGCTAGAAGGAATGGACATACCTAATCCCAATCACTTTGCTAGACCAGGGACATCAGGTGGAGGTGTAACCGCCTTTAGTGCACAACTTCTTTCTAAGTCAGATTTCTACACAGGTGGGATGCCCGCAGAATTTGGAAATGCCTTATCAGGAGCTTTTGATGTTCGCTTTCGAAAGGGAAATCAATTGGATAGGCAGCATAGAATTAGAATTGGTTTATTGGGCTTAGACTTCGCAACAGAGGGTCCTATAAAGAAAGAGAAGTCCTCCTACTTGGTTAACTATCGTTATTCGACCTTGGGTTTACTGAATAGTCTAGGATTTGAATTGATAGGGGAAAGAGTAAGTAACAACTTCCAAGACCTATCCTTCAACTTGGCCTTCGAAGGAAGGGAGCCAGGGACACAATGGACCGTCTTTGGAATTGGGGGAATTTCTGAAGAGCATTACTCTCCCAAGCCAGTTGAAGAGCGCGAATCAGGCATCTCAAACCACTTTGAGGACCGCTTTAACATTAGTGATGTAGCCGTAACTGGGGTGACCTATAAGCGCATTATCAACAATAAATCCTACATAAAAGGGACCACCACTTTGATGTATGGCAATGTGGAAAGAATATATGACACTCTTTCCGTAGACAATGAACGCTACCGATATGAGACACAACAATATGTGGATTCCAGACTTTCCACTGCTTGGTCTTACTGGTATGAGATGAGTGAAGAAGTAAGATTCAAGGCAGGTACAATACTGCATGGGATCAACTATAATTTTTTCAAAGAAACTAAGGCACGAAGTAACACTTCGAACATTGTTGACTTCAATAGAAATATCGAATTAGATGGAGGTGGTAGTAGTTTTACAGGTCAATTGTATGGGCTGGCCCAGTATTCTCCTTCGTCGAAGTTAGACCTCAATTTTGGCCTCCACAGCATGTACCTAGGGATCAACAATAAGATTTCTCTTGATCCTCGATTATCTATGAAATATGCCATAACTTCTACTCAATCACTAGGCCTTGCGATCGGAAGGCATAGCCAGACTCTACCTCTCGCAGCATATTTCTACGAAGAAGAAACTGAAGGAGGGGGGGAGAAGGTGAGACCAAACTTTGATGCTCCCTATTTAAAGGCGGATCACTACATCCTAAGTTACACCTACGTGAGTCCGAGGTTAATCAAGTTTAATGCTGAACTCTACTTTCAACGACTACTTAATGTCCCGGTTAGAGAGGATGAAATTGGCGATGGCTATTGGATGTTGAATATGCAAGGTGAGTTTCCCGACTTTAATACGGTAAGTGAAGGCAGGGGCGAAAACTATGGTCTGGACCTGGCGTTAGAAAAATTTTTTAGTAATAAAATGTACTTCTTACTTACCGCTTCCTTCTTTGAATCAAATAGCATATCCAAAGAAGGTCTAAAGAGTCCGACACGCTTTTCCACCAAGTGGATTTCGACCTTTACACTCGGTCGAGAAATTGAATTCAGAAAGGGTGGTGCCTTACAGTTTGGTGCTCGAGTGCTCTACAACGGAGGATATCGCTACACTCCCTTTGATCCAGACTTGTCCCTTGCTGCTGGGCAATTTGTACCCTTAGATGGTTCGTTCTGGTCTGAGCAAGTTTCACCCTATTCTAGAGTTGATGCAAGAATCGCCTACCGATACAATAAGAAGCGGTACAGCGGATCGATAAGCCTAGACATTCAGAACCTAACCAATAGAAAGAGTCCAAATAGAGTGGCCTATAATGCAGAGACAAATGGCCTAGAATTCCGTAATTTCGATGGCGGAGATTTCATTCCGGTTCTTAGTTTTGTGTTCGACTTCTAGGCTCTAAAATCCGAGCGGCACATTGTTTTTGACAACGTTTTCCAGAGTGAATCCAAATGTAAATAATCGTAAAAGTCAGTATTTTGGGTTGATCGGATTCAGAAATAGAATTAGATTTGGAAAAAATATTATAGGTATGAAATCTTTACTTCTTAGCATATTTATCTTTTTGGGCCTAGGATCTTTGCAAGCACAAAATTTTACTATTGCTGTCTTCAACAAGGCCTTTGTAGACTGTGATCTTACCTATGATGATCTTGAGCGCCTATACATTTACAAGAGTGGTCACACAGATAAGTTCTTACTAGACGAAAAGCCATACACTGGGGTAGCCAAGACGGTTTTCAAAGATCAGCATGGCAAGGTGATAGAATACGTGATTTCAGAAATTAGCGAAGGCTATCCTAGCAAAAGTATGTACTACTACCCTGATGGTAATGTATCACGAGAGTTTAATTACCAAGGTGGCAAGGCACATGGAGTACATATCAGATACCACGAAAATGGGCAAAAATATACTGAGGAAAATTTTAGCAATGGAAAGAAGCATGGGACTGTGCGTAGGTGGACTGAGGAAGGCAATATCGCGAGAGATGCCAATTTTATGAATGGCATGCCGATCTTTGACAAGGTATACATCAAGGACGATAAGTGCTAGCTTGTTCGTCATTGGGCCTTGTCACAAAAGTGGAAGAGCGAAAGTATATGATGACTTTCGATGAAACAGATGTGGCGAGATTTTCCTTTAGAGGGCTTGAGGAACTTAAAGCACTTATCGCTACTTCTGAATATGGCTCTGTGCTGGGTACTATAATTAAAGAATGAATAGCTAGGGCTTACATTCTCGACTTTGCAGAAGAGATACTTTTCTTAACCTGCAAGAAGCTACACTTTCTGCTCTTTCGCGAATGCTCTACAAAAAGTGTCGCTTCACACTCCAGAAGCCGCTTCCGCGTTCCTTCTCTTCGAGCAC
>CAZMYK010000351.1:0-5021 GCA_964570435.1 uncultured Saprospiraceae bacterium
CTTCAGGCGTCCTCATGGCGGATGTCAATGGTGACGGCTGGACAGATATATATGTCACACGGGAATTGTATGATGACGATCAAGAAGCAAGAAGAAATAAGCTTTACATTAACAAGGGAGATGGCACGTTTTCAGAACAAGCTAGGGAATATGGGATAGACAACAGTGAAAGAACAAGGCATGCAACCTTTATTGACTATGACAATGATGGGGACCTTGATCTCTTCCTCCTTAATCAACCTCCAAACCCAGGTGACTATTCCAAGTACTACAAGACAGACTTGCTCATCGAGGCCTACCGACCCATATTGTACAGAAATGATCAAAATCACTTTGTCGATGTGTCTATTGAGGCAGGCTTTAACCTAACTGGCTTCCCCAATAGCGTCACCGCTAGCGACCTTAATGGCGATGGCTGGACAGATCTTTTTGTAGCAAATGACTTCTGGGTAGGTGACTGGTACTATATCAATAATGGCGATGGCACATTTACCAACGATGCGCTTGGAAAGCTAAGCCACACCTCCTTTAGTAGTATGGGTGTAGATGCAGCTGATATCAACAATGATGGGTCCTTAGAGATAGGCGTAGTAGACATGGTAGCAGAAGACAATTACAGAAAGAAGGCCAACATGAGTGGCATGAATCCAGCCGCATTTTGGAAGGTCGTTGACGAAGGAGGTCATCACCAGTACATGTTTAATATGCTCCACCTTAATAAGGGAGGAGGGCACTTTGCAGATATAGCACAATTGGCTGGTATTGCCAGTACAGATTGGAGCTGGTCTATCCTGATGGCTGATCTTGACAACGATGGTTGGAAGGATATTCATATCACCAACGGGCTTATGCGTGACATTAGAAATAAGGATGCAGCCAAGACCCTTCCCGACTTCCTCGAAACGGCGCTGCATGAACATATGCAGTCGGGAGGTAGCGCAGAAAATATAGGAATCTGGGACTTGGTGGACATCAATGAGGCCTTAGACCTTGTGCCCTCAGTGAAATTGCACAACTATGCCTTCAGAAATAATGGAGACTTAAGTTTTTCTAAGAAGGTGGAAGAATGGGGTTTCGAAAAAGAGACCTTCTCCAATGGCTCTGCCTATGCAGACCTTGACAACGATGGAGACCTCGACCTTGTCATTAACAACATCAATGATCCAGCTTCTGTCTATAGAAATAATGCCACAGAACAGAATGATAATAGATTTCTTAGAATCCTACCGATTGCCGATTCGGATCAGGTGGTCTCTGACGGAGTTAAAGTGTGGTTAAGGCATGGAAAGCAGGAACAATTTTTCGAAATAACAGGTGTTCGAGGCATGTACTCGACCAGTGAGAAAGTTGCGCACTTTGGTCTTGGCGAAGTCGAAATGGTAGATGAGGTGGTCGTAAAATGGAAGGATGGTAAGACTAAGACCTATTCCGATGTTAAGACTAATCAAGTCATCAAGACCCACTATAGTGAGGCAGGAAGTGCAAAGGTAGCGCTAATCGATGCGCCACAAGCCATCATGCAGGATCTCGGTGAAAATGACTTCATTAATTATCGGCACATAGAAAATGACTTTGATGACTACAAAACGCAAGTCCTCCTTCCGCATAAAATGTCCAATTTCGGCCCACACATTTCTGTTGGCGATGTCAACTCTGATGGTCTGGAAGATCTATTTGTGGGAGGCTCAGCTACCGTAAAAGCGGAATTCTTTGTACAAACCAAGGGAGGCCAATTTACTACTTGGGATGCAGGAGAAATTGAGCTTGATTCTATATCCGAAGACGCAGGCTCACTTTTTTTCGATGCGGATGACGATGGTGATCAAGACCTATATCTTGTAAGTGGGGGGAACGAATTTCGACCAGGGTCTGACAAGTACTATGACCGACTCTATCTCAATAATAATGGAATATTTCAAAAGTCAGAATCAGCCCTGCCTAATATTTCAAGCAGCGGGTCCAAGGTGATTGCAGAAGATTTCGATAAAGACGGCGATCTAGACCTCTTTGTAGCTGGGCGACACAAGGTCTGGTCTTACCCAGAACCTGTGAGCTCCTATTTACTTAGGAATGAGGGAGGAAAATTCATTGACGTAACGGCCGAAATTGCACCAGAATTATTGGATATTGGGATGGTCAATGATGCAAAGTGGAGTGATCAAAATGGAGATGGAAGGAAGGACCTTGTTCTAACTGGAGAGTGGCTACCGATTACCATTTTCTTGAATTCGGGCGGTAAATTTGTCAAACAAAGTGACTACTCCTTAGAAGATTCGAATGGATGGTGGTTCGGTCTGGAAACAGCCGACATGGATGGGGATGGAGATGAGGATATTATTGCTGGAAATCTCGGGCTGAATTACAAGTACAAGGCCAGCAAAGAGGAACCATTCGGGGTCTATTACTATGATTTTGATGGAAATAATAAGAATGATGTGGTACTTACCTACTACAATTTTGGAATCGAGTACCCTTTGCGAGGGAGGCAATGTTCTAGTGAGCAAGTACCTGAGATAAAGGAAAAATTTGAAACCTACGACCTCTTCGCATCATCAAACGTTTCAGAGGTTTATGGGGCGACGGAACTAGAATCTGCCTTACACTACGACGCCTTCACATTTGCTAGCACTTACTTCGAAAATCTTGGAAATGGGAGCTACAAGGCGTCCATCCTACCTGTGCAGGCCCAAGTTTCTTCGGTCAATGACTTCATTATTATGGCCCTCGATCAAGATGGCCATCTCGACATCTTGCTGGCCGGTAACCTCTACAGTTCGGAAGTGGAAACTGCCCGGAATGATGGTGGTCATGGACTCGTCCTGCTTGGAGACGGAGCTGGAGGTTTCGAAGCCCTCGACAGAAGTGAAAGTGGCTTCTTTCTTCCCTACGACGTCAAGAGTTTGAAATTGGTCGAAGTTAGAGGAGAAAGATTCGTTCTAGCAGGCTGTAATGACGGAGACTTGAAGACTTTCAAGATCAATGACTAATCAATCTTGCTTTATCATCCTTATTTCTTAGCTTATCTCTAGAGACAGATTTGGTGAAATTTCCCTTCAAAAGGCTTTAACCCTTAGAGGAAGCAAGTGGAGGAAGTGAGAAACTTAAGGCACTAAGCTCCAATTCTCAATTTACCTTACCTGTAGATTCCGTCGTAACTACTACCTTGATAACTACCCCATTTGATTTTTTCGGTAATGGGAATCTGAGTTGCAATTCTATGCACCTTCATGCCTGAAAAATCGTATGTGTGTCGCAGACTTGAACCATGGCAATAGATAAGATCAAGAAATCCATTGTTGTCCAGATCTCCGATCCAAGGAGTAGAAGAAAGATTGCTTCCCTCATATTCATTGGCAATCTTTAGCGTCTGACCACTTTTAAATTCCATTGCAATCAGCGTGGTGTAGAAGAACTTTTGATATTTGTCATTAATCTCTTGAAAATTGAGGCTCATAACAACTTCATCTATACCATCAGCATTAAGATCAACTGCAAGAGGCGTAGAGTTTTGATAGTAGCCTAGAGAATCTTGAAACTCGATTTCGCCTGTTTTGCCATTGACCATCACTTGAATACTCCAATCGAGGTCTGGCCACACTCCCTGCCCAAAGGAAACAAAAACATCAGGGATCGAATCCTCGTTAAAATAGCCAAGTGCTGGGGAGCTATAGGATTCCGTGTTGGGCAATTCGACTTCCCAAATAGGCTTAAAGTCCTTCCCGCTAATGGCGGTTAACTTCCCTGCAACAGCATTGACAATAATGTCAAGTACACCGTCTTTATTAATGTCAATGATCGAAGGTGGTCCTATGTACCCTTTGTGCTTGCTGGCTGCCAAGGTATCTGAACCCTCTAGGCTCCCTTCCAACAGGTCTTCCAATTCAGCATTTAATAGATGACCACCAACAGTCTCCCCACCGGTACCATAAATAATCTGTCCTCCCGGCAGGAGCACAGGCGACATGTAGGTTTCTCGACCATCTGGCATCAAGGCTTCAGAAATAATATGACCTGTTTTCGAACTAAGGATCAATAGGCTACCTGGGGGTCTATTGGGATCGTGCGCTGCAACCATCACATCTCCACCGTTTGCAACAAGGAGGTCCCTAAGACCATCTCCATCTTGGTCGTCCACAAAGGTTGGATTGTAAAAGTTAAACCATGATTTCGTGGAATCATTTGCCGTCTGGAATCTCCAGAGGACATCACCTGAAGAACCCTCTATGGCGATCATTTCAGCTGACCTACCACCGATAAAGATATCAGGTATTCCGTTCCCGCTGATGTCTTGAAATATAGCTGATCCAAACATCTGATCGCTTGCTGAGACATTCCAAAGCAAGGACCCACTTTTTCCATCTATTGCAATAACAGCAGAATCACAGGCTTGGAATTCCAATCTGCCTGCACCCATTACAATATCCTTGGTACCATCATTATTTAGATCTACCGTTCTCGGCGATGAAAACGTCCCTACGTTCAAAAACTCACTAGTCCAAGAATCCTGTGCTGAGCTACTAAGCGCTATGAACAAAGTAAATATGAAGATTCCTAACTTATTGGACATCTAGTCTTTTTGAAACATCAACAAACGTTCATTATTTCTGGCTACAATCAGTGATTGTTTTCCGCCTGTTTTTACGACAACTGCGTCTCTCACTTCTCCTTCCACATAGATGCCAGAATTTGTTTTTTCCTCAAACCTTCCGTCGCCTTGACCTTCGAGGAGGACTCCACGACTGGCATCATGTCGACCTACTTGCGGCTGCAATGCATAAAGATTTCCTCCCAGCCAAATATCCTTTTGGCCGTTGCCTGTTAGATCTGCAATAGCTAGGCCAAAAGCAGGTGAAACTTGTGCCGACTTGGGAAGTTCCTCTAAGGTGTAATTGCCATCCTTATTCCATAAGATGCAAGAAGCGAGTTGAACAGCTGAATAAGTACTTGCTGCTGACTTTACCTCTTCCGAAAATAGGGTCTCATAGGTCTTATGAGCGTAGTCTTCATACCTAAATATTTGC
>CAZMYK010000352.1:0-5009 GCA_964570435.1 uncultured Saprospiraceae bacterium
CTTCAACTTTAATTTTGACCACATCAAAATTCTTAGAAGTGTTTGCCAATTCTTCGCGAGAGATATCTAAATTTAGTTGGGCGAGGTAGACATCAAAAAACTGACTAGTGATGGTTTTTTCTAGCGTCAAACGTTGAATGGCATACTCTAAATTGGCATTTTCATAGTTGAGCCCTAGTTCATCCAAGGCCATTTGTCTTCGATTGTAAGTAAAAAGTGGTTGGTCGAAAACGAGGTATAAATTATTAGAAAAAGCCCTATTGGAATTTTCACTTAGGTTAGCAATTGCGGTTTTGTTGTTTCTCCAGCCGAAGGTGTTGAATAGTCCTACCGTACCTCCAGTCCTGAGAATCGGTTGTTCGACTTGAAGGGTACCCCGGGAATAGGTTTCTGTATTCGTGAACCATTGTGAAAACTGATTATCAAAGATCCTGCTATTGCTGAAACTAAAGGGTTCAAGTGTCAGCGAAAACCTAGATTTCAAGGACGCTCTTTCAGCATTAAGATTGTGCTGGTACTGTTCAACTGAGAACAAGGAACGCTGTATAGAAGGACTGCCAGACTCGGCAATTTCTAAGGCCCTCTTAAGGGAAAGCGGCGTTTGGGCTTCCACTGATAAATGTAGAAAGAAGCTTATTCCGACTATGCTTAGAAGCGGGAAGTGGGCTAAAATAAGACTCGACAATCTTTTCATAATTGTATTGTTTATTTGTATCGTCAGTCCATTTTGACCAATTTGATGGCATCGGCAAAAATGGCTCGTAATTTCGTTTCATTGCTCAAGGCAATGGTTATCGTATCGCTTGAAAAAGTATAGTCTCCTAGAGCTGTCCATCCTGGCTGACTATTTTTGTTTATTTCGATCGTAGGGCGGTCAGTTCCATTTTGATGTGGAATTGAGAACTGATAGCTGCCCCTTACACCTCTATTCCAGTTCAGTGACTCATCCTTAAAAACGTGGTAGTAGACATCATAACGCCCGGGTTCAGATATGGGGATTTTCCACTTTGCTAACTTGGAACCATCTCCTGATTTTATATAAAAAGCAGAACGTATAAATTCGCCGTAAAACTCATCGTTTGTGGTAGCAGTCCAATTCAATGGAGGTCGCCAGACTCGGGTTCCCTTGTACTTGAAATCCTCATTCGTTTCAGGCTTAAGCCATTTGCGCAAACGACTCACTTCTTCATATTCATTGAATTCAAATTCGCTACTCTCATTGTCGAAAATCAACTCTCCATCGCTCACAGATGCGGTAGGAGTTTCAACGACTGACTCGGATTCTTCAGCATTTTTCACATTGCTTTTGGAAATTTGTTCGAAATTGAATTCAATCTGATTGGGCAAATTTCCAGAACTGAGGGTATTAAAAAGGATGCTGCTGGGATCCTCCGCCGTTAGATAGGACGCTTCTTTTGTTTGGCCAGGGTCAAGAAATAGCAAACGCTCACGAGTCTCGCCTGGACTTAGGGAAATCTTGACAACGCCTTCATTGAGCCCATCATTCGTCACCTTAAATCTCACTCTCACCATTTCCCTATTCGCAGCTTGTACTTTTTCAGCAATGGGCGTTGTAATGCTATACTTAGACAACTGAACTTTATTAAACCAGTCATTCATCTGATCAGAAACATCTATTCCAAATTTGTCTTCCAGCCTTTGATTAAATTCTTCAAATGGAAGATTTTCAAATCGGCTTTCTTCAAGGACTTCTCCGATAAATGTTCTAAATTGGTCTGAATTCGATTTTGCCTCCATGATGGAAAAAAGGGTTTCTCCTTTTAATTCAATCACATTGTCTATCAATTCACGATTTTCCTTCAGATTAAGAACTTCTGCGAAAGATTTTTCCTGCAGTACCATGTTGGCTAATTCATTTTGGGTACTTCCAGCACTTCGTCTGACCCAATCACGGCCCTGATCTTCTGAACCACGGAGGTAGGATTCAAAAATTCGATTTATGACTGGCCATTCTTTCGAATCAAGATTATTGGTCATCTCATAGAATTGCACGAATTGATAGTATGGATTAATCGTTTCCTCTACTCGTGTGCCCCTGGGATTAGATCTAACATCGGTATCCTTGAAGCTATAGAACTCATTCAAGAATTGATTAAAAACCATGATTTGAAGTTCTTCTGGGGTTTTGCTTTTATTGTTACCCCACCTTTTTTGACGTTTTACCTGCCCATTGAAGTCATTTCTTCTGCTGACTAGACCCTTTTCAGGGAAGTAAACCAAGGCTACTTGATTCGTCTCGTGAATGGATTTCCAGGTCCTATCATAGGATTTAAATTGGCCTGGAACTTCGACAATGGAAAATGTTTCAAAGGGATATTTAAGACCCACTTTTCGTTCATAATCTCTTAGCGTTTCGATCACTAGTGACGGGATGGTGTCTCGAATATCGAGCAAGGCATTTTGAAAGTAGTCATGATCACTTATGTGAAAAATTGCAAACTCGATGCTGTCGACGGTCAGGCTCTTCTTAACATAGTTCCCAATCGACAAGGACAATTGTGGCAGTGCAAAACCCGGATCAAAGCTATACGAATTACTATTTAGTTCAGTCTTCTTACCTGTTGAAACTGGGGTCAAGCCAGGAAGCGTTTCGACTTTGAGTTTGTAATCGATGAAATCCTTGCGAAACCATACTGGGCTTTCGGAGGAATAGGTAACCCCAGATTGTAAGTACCAATGTGCTTCTGGAGGAAGTAGTAGGAAGTCGGGATGATGGTAAGCATACTTCCTTCCAATATCATAGATATAATCCATGTTTCTCTTGATCTTAACCTTAGGATCGATATCGATAAACATTGCATCTTCATCAATGCTGCCAGAATATTGGATTTGCAGGTTGATTTCAACCCCTTCTTGCACGAGAGAATCAAATTTGACCAGCACAAGTTGTTCTTTTCTCTCAAATTTTACGTTGCGATTTTTTTCACTAAGAGCTTCTATACTTAGTCCTGGATTCAGATTAAAAACAAATTCTTGGGCACCTTGTGTGGTCTTACCTCTAATTTCAGCCTCTACTTCGATCTTATCACTTTTCTGGATAAGAGAAATCTGGTGTTCACTAATATCTATTTGAGCGAAAGAAAGGTGTTCATTGTTAAGAGCAATCATCTTAGTTGGCCGCTCTATACTTTTCTTGTATCGGTCAATATGCTGATAAGCAAGATAAATTCCCGTACCGGTAAATGCTAATGCGAGCAGAACTGAAGAATAATTGCCGAATGCAGACTGGCGCAGTCTCTTCAATATTAAGATCGATGTAAATATAAATCCAAGCCCGAAACAAGTATACATGGCTCTGAGTGTCAAAATGGTTTCCCAGTTACCAAACCCAATAATTTGAGAATGAAACATGGGCATGTGAAAAGCCATGTAGTCAAAAAGGTAGTTGAATGAACTTTTCAGATAGATTAGACTGGAAAGAATATAGCCTATCAAGATGACAAATGTCAAGGCTTGATTTCGAATAATGCTCATCATCAATGACGAAAGTCCAATAATGAAGACAAGTGTGGGGACGGATATCAGAAGTGGATAGTACAGAAAAGCTTGCCAGTCAATATAGCTGTCGCTAGCCAATGAATTGAAAACTAAGCTTAGGGTTAAGGCAAGGACATTGACCAAAAGAAAAACAGATAGAATACTCCAAGCCTTCCCAAGCACATAAGTCGCGTTGCTCATGGACCGAACGTAAAACACTTCAGTCGTATCTTGCTTGCGGTCTCTTTTAATAAATTCAGAAGATAGGAAGACGGCAATAATAGCCTGCCCAAGATTTAAGATGTAAATGGCTAAATAGGGAATATTCGAAGGTGCAGCCCTATAAATCCATGTCTTGTTTCCTACTTCGGAGATTTCCGCCATGTGAAAGATGAAAACAACAAAGAGCGTGAGGATTGAAAAGATCCTAAAGAACCAACTTCGCAGTAGAATCTTTCGCTCGTATTTCGCTATGGTCAAAAATTTTGAGGCCATTTTAGTTGTTTCGATTCATTTTTCGTGGACTGATCATCCTTTTACTTGTAAGTTCTTTTGCTGTCTATTCTCCCTACCCACTACTTGTTATTTTTTTCAGTGTGTGTTCTACAAAATACACATAAGCATGCTCCAAGTTCGGAAGAACTTCTTCTGCATCATAACCAATCACTTCATCTGCAACAACGGTGATGTTCCAGCCATCTTTCATCATTACTGTTGCCACCACTTCATACTTTTGTGTCACTTCAAGGTACTCGCTTTCAGATGCGTGAATAGACCAGACATGTCCCTGAGCTTGTCGGATTAATTCGCCTGGGGGGCCAGAGAACGCGATCTGACCCTTATTCAATAAGGCCATATGTTCACATATGCTTGAAATGTCAGCTACAATGTGAGTGGATAGAATTATACTCACATCCTTAGAACCAAGTCGAGCCAAGAGGTTGCGAAAACGAATCCTTTCCTCTGGGTCAAGTCCAGTAGTAGGTTCATCTACAATGATAATTTGCGGATCATTAATAAGCGCTTGAGCAATGCCCAATCTCCGCTTCATTCCTCCAGATAATTTGCTGGCTTTGCGACTTCTTACATCAAAAAGGCCAACATCTTCTAATAGCTGATCTACTGCTTGACTGCGTTTTCTTCGACTACGCATGCCAGCTAACTGTGCTGCATAGTCTAAAAATTCATAGGTTTTCAGATTAGAAAAAAAGCTAAAATCTTGAGGCAGATATCCTAACATACTCCGAACATATGCTCTGTTCTTGGCAGCGTCTTTTCCATTCACCACAACCTTTCCCGAACTTGGTTTCATTAAACTCACCAATATTCTAATCAAACTGGACTTGCCTGCACCATTAGGACCTAGCAAACCAAACATGCCTTCTTTTATCTCAATGTTGACATCGTTCAATGCCTGATTCCCATTTGGGTATATCTTAGAAAGGCCTTGTATTGATATATTCATCTATAGCATGCAATTGGTTTCATACCCAAGTTAGTAACTAACGTTG